>JBKKCN010000736.1:0-16668 GCA_046712525.1 Candidatus Rokuibacteriota bacterium | reverse complement strand
GTCCTCGGCTGGTGCCTGTCCATCACACAACGGACCGAGACGTACCGCGAGGCGCAGCGGGCCCGGCGGTGGATCGGCGAGGTGATGCCGGACCGGCTGCGCGGCAAGACGATGGTGGTGGTCGGCCTCGGCGACATCGGCCGGCAGATCGCGCGCGCGGCGCGCTTCCTGGGCATGCGAGTGCTCGGTGTCAGCCGCAGCGGCCGCGCCGTGCCCGAAGCGGATCGCGTCTACCGCATCTCGGCGGTGACGACCCCGCTGAAGGCCGCCGACTTCGTCGTCCTCGTGACACCGCTCACCGATGACACGCGCGGCTTCTTCGACGCCCGCACCCTCGCCGCCATGCCAGCGCGTGCGTGGCTGGTGAACATCGGCCGCGGCGCCCTCGTCGACGAGCCCGCCCTGGAAGACGCGCTGCGCACGCGCCGTATCGCGGGCGCCGTGCTCGATGTCTTCACCGAGGAGCCTCTGCGCCCCGATCATCCATTGTGGAGCCTGCCGAACGCGATCATCACGCCGCACATCGCGGGCCCGAGCACGCCGGAGGAAATCGCCCCCATCTTCAACGACAACCTCGCGCGCTACCTCGCGGGCCGTCCGCTGCGGCATGCGGTAGATCGCAAACTGGGCTACTGAGCGGCGGAGGAGGCCATCGCATCGACGAGGGACAGGGCGCGCTTGTTGTCGCGGTTGCCGTCGTCAACCGCACCTATGATGCACGCCCGCGCGCGCCGCGGCCCTTCACACGTTCGTTGACTGGGTGTTCGTTGACTGGGTTGACCTCGATCGCGGCAGGCGCTATGGTCGCGGCGACGGAGTCGGGACGTCTGGTCTCTTTCCGGCCGGTGGGAGGACAGGCATGGGCGGAGGCGGCTCGCAGGAGATCGCGCACATCTACAGCCACGTGAACCAGTACAAGAGGCCCGTGCTCACACGCGTCTCGTCGTTCGTGTTCGGCGAAAGCCTTCCAGAGTTCGTCACCCATGTGTCCGAGGACATGGTTAGGAATGCCCCGGATGGCACTCCCTATCCGTCTCCGACAGGCAAGATCGGCATCCAGCTCGAAACATCTCAAAAGGTGTGCGAGTTCAAGTTCCTCTTCGAGGGCCTGGGGTATTCCACGCAGTTTGACCCCGCCATCGAGACAGAGCTAAAGGAGACATTCGGCAAACCCCCACACATGGAGTGGCACGGATATACAGTGTCGCTCCCGCCGCCCACGGACCGGTTTACGATGGCCGCACTCCTGCGCATCGACGTCAACTTCCACCAGCATGGAAATCCAAAAGTGGATGGCGGCATCTATGCCGTCCCCATGATCTTCGGCTTCTTCAACATTCCGTTCTCGCGCCATTACGCCCTTGGCGTGACGACGCTGCAGCCGGATGGGACTACCATGGTCGACACCTCCGTGAGACTCCGTTGATGAACGCCCGCCGTCTCTGCTGCCTCACCCTGCTCGTCGTCGTCGGAGTCCTGTCGGCCTGCGCTCACTCAGGCATGGGTCCCAGGTTCGCGCAGCCGACCGATCCCGCCTGGGAGACGAAGTACTGGGGCCTGAAACGGATCAACGCGGAGCCGGCGTGGAAGCGCGTCCCCGATGCTTCGTCCGTCATCGTGGCCGTGATCGACAGCGGCCTGGTCCCGCATCCTGACATCGTCAATACGCTGCCTGGGAGCACGCAGTGCGCGACTGGTGACAATGACGAGGACGGCCACGGCACCAAGGTGGCGGGGATCATCGCCGGCAAGCGGGACGGCCAGCACGCGGTGGGAGTGGCGTGGAAGGCTACCCTGCGGGCACACCGGTTTCTCTGTCCGTCCGGATTCGTCGAAAAGGCCGTGGGCGAGGCGTTTGCCAAGGCTCTCGCCGCGAAGCCGGCGCCGGCGATCGTGAACGCCAGTTGGGCCCATCTACCCTGGGATAAGGGCATCGCCGCCGACATCGATAGGCTGGTGAGTGAGCATCCCGAGGTGTTGTTCGTGTTCGCGGCGCCGCCGGCGAGCGAACCCTACCCGCCGGCACCCGCCCCCCATCCGTATCCGGCGTTCACCAGGCGGGACAACGTCATCATCGTCACCGCGTCCGATCAGGCCGATAAGGTCCCGCGATGGGCGGGAAGCGATCGTGGACGCATCCACATCGCGGCGCCCGGCGTCGGCATCGCGACCGCAGATATCCGTCCTCCGAAGCCGAAGACGCCGGAGGGCACGACGACGTTCCGAGGTGCCTCCGCAGCGGCGGCCTTCGTCTCCGGCTGTGCCGCGCTCGTCAAGCGCGCGGCGGAGACCGCTACGTCACCCAAGACGCTCAGCGGAGCGGAGATGCGCACCCATCTTCTAAGGTATGCCCCGTCGATGGACACGCTGAAGCCCGACGTGGAGGACGGAAAGCTGTTGGATTGCGGGGCCGCGGTGACCGCAATCCCGCGCTGAGCTGAGCTAGCGGCGGTCGGCGGCTTCCGCGCGCTCGGCCCAGACCGTCATCCCGAGCGCTCGTAGCGCCTGCGTGGCGGCGACGAGATCATCGTGCGCATCCGCGGTCCGCGCGGTGCGCTGGCGCAACAGCCCGCGCGTCAACCGGCATCGTGCCTGCAGTGGTCGCATGCCGAGCTCCTCGGCCATCGCGATCGCGGAGGTAAGCGCGGCCTCCGCCTCCTGCTCGTCGACGCGCTCGCGATGCGAGTGCACCTCGCCCAGCAGGTGCAGCGCCCACGCCTCGGAGCCGCGCGCCTGCACCATCCGCGTGATCTCCACGAACATCTGCGCGAGCGGCAGAGCCTCTTCGGCATTTCCGGCGCGCAGGTACGCCTCCGCGAAGCCGCCCGTCCTCAGCCAGTGCCCGAGCCGGTGACGGAGAGCAACGGCCTGGGACACCCCCTGCTCGAGCAGGGCGAGCGCCTCCCTCACGCGCCCGCATTCTCCGTACGCGACCGCGAGAGGAGCGGCGAGCTCGAGCAGCACGGCGGGAAGGTCCGTGGCCTGCCACGCCACGTACGCGCGCTCGAGAATGGCGGCCGCGCGGTCGCATTCGCCGCGGCGGAGATGCAGCGTGCCGAGACCCAGGCACGCAAAGATGACGCTGTGCGGGTGCTCCGCCGCCTCCGCGATCCGAAGACCCTCCTCGCCTGCTGCCAGGCCCCGCTCGAATTCGCCCAGCTCGGCCAGCGACCAGGCCATGACCGTGCGTGAGTACACGGAGGCGAGCTGTGCCATGCCGAACCGCTCGCGGTGACGCTCGTCGCCGACGAGGGCTGCGCTGCGAGTGGCCAGCTCCGCCGCGCGGCGATACTCGCCCTTGCCGAAGAACGCGAGGCTGAGAAAATTGTTGGTGGGCACCGCCAGCTCCACGTCGGCGGGGTTCGTGAGCGACAGTGCCCGCTCGCCGTAGCCGACGGCGCGCTCGAAGTCGCCGCGGAGCGTGAAGAAGTTCATCAGGAACGCCGACACGCGCGCGAGCCGGCGCCCATCACCGAGCTTGTCGGCAAGGTCTTCCGCCTCCACGAGCACCTCTTGCATCCGGCGATATTCACCGAGCGGGCTGAGCGCATAGCGAAGGTCGAGCCGCAGGTCGATCGCATGCTGGGCGTGATCGGGCCGCGCGGGCAGGTTCCCGAGGGCGGCGAGCGCGTGATCGAAGTACGTGACCGCCGCCCGGTGCGCGGATCGCGCGAACTCGCGGGCGCCTGCTTCGCGGCAGTAGACGAAGGCCTTCTCCCACACCTCGCCACGAAGCGCGTGATGGGCCAGGCGCGTGAGCGCCTCGCCGGAAGGTTCGCTATTCAGCCGTTCCAGCGCGCTGACGATCCGCCCGTCGAGCGCGCGGCGACGATCGCGAAGCAGGCTGCCGAAGGTCACGTCCAGCGTCAGCGCGTGCCGGAACGTGTATTCGACCTCGGGGAACAGCCGCACCTCGTACAGGAACTCGCCGGCCTGCAGGCGCGTCAGCACCGCGGCCAGCTCATCCTCCGAGACGTCGACGATGGACCGCAACAGCGTGAGCGGCACGTCCTTACCGACGGCGGATGCGGCCTGCAGGACGCGCTTGTCGGAGGGGACGAGGCGGTCGATGCGCGCCGCGAGGACGGCCTGCACCGTCTCCGGCACCTCCGTCCGATCAGGAGACTTCGCCAGCCGGTACGCGGCGCGCCCACCCGCGAGCACCCCCGTTTCCACGAGGTTGCGCACGCTCTCTTCGAGAAAGAACGGGTTGCCATCGGTACGGTCGACGAGCAGGTCGCGCAGCGCACGAAGACCGACGTCAGTGCCGACGAGCGCCTCTGCGAGCTCCACCGCGCTCTCGCGCGGCAGCGGATCAATGGCCACCTGCGCGTAGTACGTCCGGTTGCCCCAGGCATGCTGGTACTCGGGACGGAAGGTCACGAGCAACAGCAGGCGCGCGGTGGCGACGCTGTCGACGAGGCTGTCGAGCACGGCCTGCGTCTCCGCGTCGATCCAGTGCAGGTCTTCGACGACGATGCACAGCGGCTGGAGCTGGCTCTCGCGTACCACCAGGTGCTTGAAGGATTCCAGGATGCGGCGCCGGCGATGGTCGGGGTCGAGCACGTCCCAGCGCGCATCCTCCGGCGGCACACCGAAAACGGCCAGGAACGGCGCCAGGAAACGCGGAAACGCCTCCGGGCCCAGATGGCTGCGGATCTTGCTGGCCACCGCTCCGCCGTCGTCCTCGTCGGTGATCCCGAACGCCATCTTCAGCAGGCCGATGAGCGGCAGATACGCGACGTGCTTGCCGTAAGGCGCGGCGTAGGTGTCGAACACCTGCCAGCCCTCCGCGCGCGCGCGGTGGACGAACTCCCAGACGACCCGCGATTTCCCGGCGCCGGGCTCGCCAATGGCGGCCACCACCTGCCCGTGCCCCTGCCTCGCTTTCTGCATCGCCAGCAGGAGCTCGGTCATCTGCGTGGCACGGCCGATGAACCGCGTGAGCCCGCGCGCCGCCGCCACCTGCAGGCGCGAGCGGACGGGCGACGTCGCGGTGAGCGCATACGTGTCCACCGGGTCGCGCAGCCCTTTGACGTCCACGCGACCGCGCGGCTCCACCGCGATGTGGCCTTCGGCCAGCCGCGCCGTGTGCGAGGTCATCAGAATCGTCCCCGCCGGCGCGAGCTGCTCCATGCGCGCCGCCAAATGCGTCGTCTGGCCGATGGCGGAATAGTCCATGCGCAGGTCGCTGCCGATGGATCGTACGACGACTTCGCCGGAGTTGAGGCCGACACGGATCGTAGGATGGATGTCGCGCACGGCGATGTCGCGTGCGTAACTTTCGATGGTGCGCTGCATCGACAGCGCGGCATAACAGGCGCGTACGGCGTGGTCCTCGTGGGCGAGCGGGGCGCCGAAGATGGCCATGATGCCGTCGCCCATCACCTGGTTCACGGTGCCCTCGTAGCGATGGACGGCCTCGATCATGCGCTCGAGGACGGGATCGAGCACCTGCCGTGCCTCCTCGGGGTCACGGCCGACCAGCAGCTCCATCGATCCCTTGAGATCGGCAAAGAGCACGGTGACCTGCTTTCGTTCGCCTTCGAGGACGGCACCGGATGTCCGCATGCGGGCGGCAAGTGGCTCGGGCGTGTAGGAGTCCGGCGCGCCGAAGCGGGCGGCCTCCGCCGCCAGTGACACGCCGCACCCGTTGCAGAAGCGGGCATCGCCCGGGTTGTGCCGGCCGCACGCCGGACAGAGCAGCGGCAGACGCGTTCCGCAGCTGCTACAGAACTTTGCCGCGGCAGGATTGTCACCGTCGCACTGCAGGCACTTCATGGCTGCGGCGAGCTTAGCCGTGCGCCTGGGGCGCGTCAAATCACCGGCGCCGCCGGGCGCTTACGGTAAGAACACGTGGCGGAGGTACCACGGAATCGTCGTGATGCTGACCAGCTTTTCACTCCCGTCGAACAGCTTGGCGAATGCACCGAGGGTCGAGTTGAACTGGTAGCCGCGGACACGATCAGTGCCGGTGACCGCGCTCTTCACGACGTCAACACCCTGCTCGATGCGGTAGAGACGAAAGAACGTCGGCTCCACCGCGGAGTACACCTTGCTCTCGACCTTTGCGCGAACCGGCATCGCACGGTCGTAGTCAAGGCGAAGGCTCAGGGTGCCACCGGCTGCGTCCCGGACGTGCCACGACTCTTCAGCGCTTCCTGGACCGCTGCCATCGGTTCGAAGCGTCCGCTCTTGTCTCACCTGGGCGGGAGCACCGTCGGGATGGGCCGCTACTCCACCCACCACCATCCCGCCTGCGCCGCCTGTCGCTGCATTTCGACCAGGAACTACAGCGACGACGGAGCGGTTCGTACCGCCGGCCGCCGGCTTTCCGTCGGCGTCGATTGCGCTATTCCATCGACGAAAATCAGCATCACGTTTGCGCCGGTCGACGGCCCGGACGCTATCGGCGTCGGCTGCCATTCAGCCGGCACAACTGTCTGCACTATCGACGCCGGAACCTGGAATGCAAGGACGAGGCGTGCATCGGCGGTTGACAGCACCAGGCTTTCGGCCTGAGTACGAATGGGGGACAGGGCGAGAACCGCGATCAGCGTGAACGACGCGAACGCTGCGCTTCGCATGATTCGTCTCTCCATGACGCGCGTTGAAGGTATCGGGCCGCGGCGCTCCTCAGCCCTGGCGGAGCTTCGGGTCCCAGGCGTCGCGCAGCGTGTCGCCGAAGAGGTTGAAGGCGAGGACGGCGAGGCTGATGGCGAGGCCGGGGAAGATCGCCAGCCAGGGCGCCTGCTCGAAAAAGGCGCGGCCGGTACTGCTCAGCATCAGACCCCACGAGGGATCGGGCGGCTGCGTCCCCACGCCGAGGAAGCTCAGCGAGGCCTCGACGAGGATGGCGTTGCCGAGCCAGATGGACGCGATGATCAGGATGGGCGCGGTCACGTTGGGAAGGATGTGCTGCAGCACGATGCGCGGGTTGCGGCAGCCGATCGCCTGCGCCGCCTCCACATACCGGTTCTGCTTGGCCGACAATACCGCGCCGCGCACGATGCGCGAGTTGCCCGGGATGATGACCACGGCAATGGCGAGCATGGCGTTGGTCGTGCTCGGGCGCAGCACCGACACGATGGCGAGCGCGAGCAGGAGGCCGGGGATGGCCTGGATCGCGTCCATCACGCGTTGGAAGAAGAGGTCGGTGCGCCCCTCCCAGTATCCGCACGCGAGGCCGATGACCATGCCGAACGCGGTGCCGATGCCGACGGCGAGCAGGCCCACCCACAACGAGATGCGGCTGCCGTAGATGACGCGGCTGAGGACGTCGCGGCCGATGTCGTCGGTACCGAACGGGTGCGCGCGGCTGGGGGCGGCGAGACGGATCTCCGGCTTGGCGTCCAGCGGATCGTAAGGCGCGAGCACGGGCGCGAAGATCGCGGTGAACACGAGCACCACGATGAGCGCCGCGGACACGGCCCCCAGCGGCTTGCGGCGGAGCGCCTCGACAAGCGCGCGGACGCCCCACGCCGCTTCGGCGGGCTCCTCGACGAAGGTGGACGTGCGCACGATGGCCATTGACGTGTCCTAGCTGTACCGGATGCGCGGGTCGAGCCACGCGTACGTGAGGTCCACCACGAGGTTCAGCGTCACCAGCGTGCCCGCCACGAGCATCACGTTCGTCTGCACGACGGGATAGTCGCGGAAAAGGATCGCCTCCACCGTGAGGCGGCCCATCCCCGGCAGCGCGAAGATCGTCTCCACGATGACGGTGCCCGCGAGCAGCGTCCCGAGCTGGCCGCCCACGATGGTGACGACGGGGATGAGCGCGTTCTTCAGCGCGTGCTTGTACACGACGATGCGGCCCGCGAGGCCCTTGGCCCACGCCGTGCGCACGTAGTCCTCGCGCAGCACTTCCAGCACGGTGGAGCGCGTCATGCGCATGGTGGCCGCGGAAAGGCGGAAGCCGAGCACCGCTGCCGGCAGCAGGAACTGCTGGAGGTTCCGCCACGGCGACTCCCAGAGGCTCACGTAGCCGATGGCGGGCATCCAGTTGAACCACAGCGCGGCGAAGGTGATCACGAGCGTGCCGAGCCAGAAATCGGGCAGCGACAGGCCGGAGACGGCGACCACGCGCCCCGCGTAGTCGGCGGGCGTGTCCTGCCGCGTCGCGGACAGCACGCCGATGGGGATGGCGATGACGAGCCCGAGGATGAGCGCGAGCGTGGCCAGCTCGAGGGTGACGGGCACGGACTTCCGGAGGCTCACGGCGATGGGCTCGCCTGTGAAGATGGAGTCGCCGGGACGCAGACTCACCATCTGCCAGACCCAGATGAGGTACTGCTCGTGATACGGCAGGTCCAGGCGCAGGTCGCGGCGCAGCTTGGCGAGCTCCTTCTCGCCCACGTTGCCGGACTCCCCCATGAGCGCGGTGAGGGCGTCGCCCGGCATCACGCGCATCAGCCCGAACACGATCAGCGACGACAGGACGAGGACGGGAACCGCGAGCAACAGCCGCCGCAGCACGTACTTGTACATCGCGGTCCCCGCCTCGCCCCCTACCCTCCTACTTGTCGATCCACAGCCGGGCCAACGTCGAGGCGCCGTACCCGTCGTTGCGGCGCATGGCGGTGGCGCCGATGTTGCGCAGGTGCGGCTGCCAGATCAGGAACCCGTTGTCGTACGGCATCCACATCCGCAGCACCTGGTCGAACTCGCGCTCGACGACCTTCTTCGTGAGGGCGCGCTGCTGGGCGGTGTCGGCGGTCTGCCGGAGCTTGGTGACGAGGTCGTCGATGACGGGATCGGCGAAGCGGAAGTAGTTCTTCGTCGACTTCGAGTGCATGTACTGGTAGGTCTGCTCGTCGAGGCTCACCGCGTAGCCGGTCTTGAACCCCCACGCCATCCCGTCCCACTTGCCTTCCACGTAGCGGCCGAAGAATGTCGTGTAGTCGAGCTTGCTGATCTTGACGTTGATGTTGAGGTTGCGCTTGAGGTCCTGCTGCACGAGCTGCACCTGGGACGTCATCTGCGGGAAGTACTCGTAGTAGAACAGCGTCGTCTCGAAGCCGTTGGGGTGTCCCGCCTCCGTGAGCAGCTTCTTGGCTTCTGCCGGTTTGTATTGCCACCACGGCCCGAGCTGGGCCGCCGTCGGCATCGTGTCCTGGTAGTAGATATACGGGATGCCCCAGCCGAGGATGCCGTGGCCCTCGTAGACGGTGTCGACCTGCTTCTGGCGGTCGATGGCCATCGAGATGGCGCGCCGAACGCGCACGTCGTTGAAGGGCGCGCGGTCCTGGGCGAGGGCGAGGCCGAAGGGCGTCTGGAGGTTCTTGTACTCCTCCACCACCGCGGCGGGGTTCGTCTTGCGCACGGTCTCCATCTCCGACACGCTCGCGCACCAGTGCAGGTCGGACTGCCCCGTGCGGAAGGCGGCCAGGCGCGTGGCCGAGTCCGGCGTGGAGAGGATGGTGTACTCGTCGAGGTAGGGCCGCCCCTTGTCGAAGTAGTCGGGATTGCGCGCGAGCACGGCGCGCACCTTGCGCGTGTGCTCCTTGAGCACGAAGGGGCCGGTGCCGATCATCCGCTTCTTGAGGTCGCCGTCCTCCTCCAGGACTTCGCGGGGGAAGATGACGGAGACGGCCTCGGCGAGGTTCTGCGGGAACATCGAGTTCGGCGACTTCAGGTGCACGCGCACCGTCAACTTATCCGGGGTCTCCGCGGCCTCGATCTCCTGGAACGTGAACGCCTGCACGCCCTCCTTGGCGTACGCCTCGAAGCAGTACTTGACGTCGGCGGCCACGAACTCCCGCCCGTTGAGCGGCGCCACGTTGTGCCACTTCACGCCCGGGCGCAGCTTGAACGTCCACACGCGGTGGTCGGCGCTGCCCTGCCACGACTCGGCGAGGTCGGCCTTCAGCGTGAGGTCCGCCGTGTGCGCGGCCTCGTCGGAGAACGGGTAGCGGACGAGGCGGTTGTACGTACAGGAGGCGATCTGGAAGAGGCCGACCGAGTTCGTCAGCCGCGGGTCCAGCACGGGAGGATCCCACGCCGACGCCCGCGCCATCGTGCCGCCCCGCTTGGGCGGCTTCGTACTGGGCGGGATCCAGTCCGGGTACGTCGGGCTCGCCGCCCGCGCTGGCCCGGCCCCCGCGAGGAGGACGGTCACGCCGACCCCGGTGTGTTTGAGGAAGTTACGACGGGTGGTGCGTGAAGCGAGGGCAGCGCGGGTCGGGTCGTGGGCGGGCATCCAGGCCCTCCTTAGCTCTGACCGGACGGTTCACGAGGAAGACTCGTGGCGACCCGGGCGTCGGAGCCGTCCAACGAGTGGCGGGAACGTGTCACACGTCTGGAGGCGAGTCAAGACTCACCGCGGCACCCCGCGCGGCCCGGCGGGAAAAAACCTACTTCTTCGAGATGATCCACCGCCCCAGCGCCAGATGGGGCAGTCCCGAGCGCTCGAAGGTATCGATCGCATCGTCCGGCGAGCACACGAGCGGCTCGCCGTGCAGGTTGAAGGACGTGTTCAGCACGGCGCCGATGCCGGTGCGCGATTCGAAGTGGCGGATGAGGCGGTGATAGCCGGGGTTCCACGCCTCGTCGACGAGGTGGGCGCGCGCGGTACTATCTTGAGGATGCACGGCGGCCACGATCTGGTCGCGCCGCGCGGGGTTGGTGGGGAACGCGAGCATCATGTAGGGCGATGACAGCCCCTTGGGATTGACGATGTAGTCCGCCTCGCGCTCGCGCAGGATGCTGGGGGCGAAGGGCATCCAGAAGTCGCGGTTCTTGATCATCTTGTTGATGATGGTGACCACGCGGTGATCGGACGGGTTGGCGAGAATGGACCGGTTGCCGAGCGCACGGGCGCCGAACTCCATGCGCCCCGCGCACCGGGCCACCACGCCGTCGGAGACGAGGAGGTCGGCGATGTGTGCCTCCACCTCCTCGTACTCCCGTACCTTGAAGCGTCCCGCGAGATCCCGCTTGCGAACGACGGTCTCGATGTCGGCGTCTTCGAGCGCGGGGCCGAGGTAGGCGGGGCCGAAGGGCTGCGGCGCCGGCGCCAGCCCGGCCCGCGCGCACAGATCGATGTAGCCGAGGTAGGCGGCGCCCACCGCGTTCGACTCGTCGCCACACGAAGGGAACACGAACATCTCGCGCACCCACTCCTGCTCGGCGAGGAGCATGTTGGCCTTCACGTTCATGAAGACGCCGCCGCCGAGGGCGAGGCGCTCGCCCCCGTGGCGCTCGTGCGCGCCCTGCGCCCACCGCCCGAGCGACTCCTCCACGATGCGCTGTGCGCCCGCGGCGATGGCGTCGAAGCGCTGACCGAGCGTGGCCTCCAGGAGCACGCGGTAGCGCGGACCGCGCCGCTTCCACTCGAAGCGCGCCGGCGTCCCCGCCGCGAGGTCGAAGACCTCTCGCAGCACCGCTTCCGCGCGGTCGGCGGCGCGCGCGGGGGCGTAGGGGGCGAGGCCCATCACCTTGTACTCGTGCTCGCCGAACTTCATGCCGAGCAGCAGGGTCACGAAGGAATAGAAGGAGCCGAGCGAGCCCGGCGCGCTCGGCGTGGCCTCCTGCCGCGTGACGGTGGCCGCCTGCGCGGTGGACACGGTGGCGCACAGGCCGTCGCCGGAGTTGTCGTTGGTGAGGACGAGCGCGGGGGCGCCGCGGAAGGGGGAGCCGAAGTACGCGGCGGCGGCGTGACAAGCGTGGTGGTCGAGAGCCACGATCTGGTCGGTGCCGAGGCCGAGGTGCCGCGTGATGGTCGAGCGCCGCTCGGATTCCTCCACCTCGAACTTGCCGAGGGCGCGGTCTACGATCCCGAGGCGGGCGCCCAGCTTGCGCGCGCGCTTGCCGAAGCCGCGCACGGGCTCCTCGAGTCGTACGCCGTAGTATTCGCGCGCGTAGGCGGCGTCGTGGAGGACGCGGTTCATCCACTCGCGCGCGTAGGCGTGCGAGCCCGCGAGGGCGATGAGGTCGATGTCGGAGGGCGCGATGCGACACTCGCGCAGGAGGGCGTCGATGGCCCGCCGCGGATAGCCGGCGTCGTTCTTGAGTCGCGAAAACCGCTCTTCGGAGGCGCACCCGACGATGACGCCGTCCTCGAGGATCGCCGCCGTCGCACAGTGCGTTTCCGTGATGCCGAGCACGATCATCCGATGAATCTTACCAACGAAGCACGGTCAACCCGGATTATTTACGACCGCGATTGGCTTCGGGGTGCAGGGACCGTTTCCCTTTCGAGGAGCGCCGCGGCTTTGCCGCGGTGCTGCCGAGCGTCGGGGGGCTTGGGGGCCCTTCGAGGCCCCCATGGAATCGATCGCCCAGCCGCCACGGGCCCGATGCGGCCACCATCCACGTGGTCCTCGCACCCCGAAGCCAATCGCGGTCGTAAATAATCCGGGTCAGCCGTGCAGCGTCTTCATCACCTCGGCGCTGCTGATGAGCTCGGCGGGGCGTCCGGAAAAAATGATCTCGCCGCGGTCGATCGCGTAGAGCCGGTCCGCGATGCGTCCGGCGTTCTGGACGTGCGACTCCGCGATGAGCACCGCCACGCCGAGAGCCTTGATGGCCCGCACGGCCTCGATGAAACGGGTCACCACCACCGGCGCCAGTCCTTCGAAGGGCTCGTCGAGCAGCAGCACGGCGGGGTTCAGCGTGAGCGCGCGCGTGATGGCCACCATCTTCTTCTGGCCCCCCGACAGGTGCAGGCCGCGGCGCGTGAGGAACGCCTTCACTTCCGGGAAGATCGCGAAGATGCGCTCCTCGGCGGCGGCGTCGCGCGGCACGCCCGCCTTGCCGATCCACGCCGTGATCTGAAAGTTCTCTTCGACGGAGAGGTCCGGGAAGATGCCGCAGTCCTCCGGCGCATAGCCCATGCCCAGGCGCGCGCGTTCGTGCGCAGGCAGCCGCGTGACGTCGTCGCCCTTGAAGCGCACGGTGCCGCTGCGCGACGGCAGCAGCCCCATGATGGTGTCGATGGTGGTCGTCTTGCCCGCACCGTTCCGGCCCACGAGACACACGGCCTCGCCCGCGCCCACGGTGAGCGACACCGCTCGCAGGATTTGCGCGGGACCACGGAAGGTGTCCACCCGCTCCATCTCGAGCATCGTCTGTACGGGGGGGGCCCCGATATGGCCCCCCACACCCCCCGACGCTCGTCGCGCCCCGGCAAAGCCGTGGCCCTCCTCGATCATGCGTTCTTCTCCGGGGTGCCGATGAGGGTCGTCAGGACTTTCTCGTCGCGGCGGATCTGGTCGGGCGTGCCGTCGGCGAGGATCGTGCCCTGGTGCATGGCCACGATGCGATCGGAGTACGAGAAGACCACGTCCATGTCGTGCTCGATGATGGCGGCCGAGATGCCTTCCGAGCGCACGACGGCGGTGATGGTGTCCATGATGGGCGCCTTCTCCCGCGTGCCCACGCCGCTCGTGGGCTCGTCGAGGAACAGCAGCCTGGGCTTGAGCGCGTAGGCGATGGCGACGTCGAGCAGCTTGCGCTCGCCCTGCGACAGCCCGCCCGCGAGCACCCGCACCTTGGACTCCATCCGGAAGAGGTGCAGGATCTCCATCGCCTCCTGCCACACGGGACGGTCCGCCTCCGCCAGCGACCACAGCTTCTTCGTCTTGCCCTGGCGCGCGAAGATCGACAGCGCCACGTTGTCGAGCGCGCTCAGCTGATCGAACAGATTGACGAGCTGAAAGCTGCGCGCGATGCCGGCGCCGATGCGCTCGTGCACGCTCTGCTGCGTGACGTCGGCGCCGCGAAAGATGATCTGCCCCTCGTCCGGACGCAGCAGCCCGCTGATCAGGTTCACGAGCGTCGTCTTGCCGGCGCCGTTGGAGCCGATGAGGGCGAGCACCTCCCCCTCCTTTACGCGGAAGTCCACGTGGTCGACGGCGCGGAACTCGCCGAACTGCTTCACGAGGCCTTTCGTCTCGAGCAGGCTCACGACGACCTCCACCGCTTCCAGATCCGGTCCGCCGTGCCCACGATGCCCGTGGGCAGCGACAGCACGAGGACGACGAGCACGACGCCGAGCAGGCCCTGCCAGTACACGGTGTAGCCGACGGCGTACGTCTTCAGATAGTTGAAGACAATGGCCCCGATGATCGGTCCCGTGAAGGAGCGGAAGCCACCGAGGACGGTCATGAACACCAGCTCGCCCGAGAACGTCCAGTGCATGATGTCGGGGGTGGTGAGGCCGTTGAGCGGCACCCACAGCGCACCCGCGAGCCCGGTGAAGACGCCGGACACCAGAAAAGCGACCCAGCGATACTTGCGGATCTGGATGCCGACGAACTCCGCGCGCACTTCGTTGTCCCGGATGGCCTGCAGCGCGCGGCCGAAGGGCGAGTTGACGATCACCCACATCACGGCCACGCAGATGATGAAGACGCCCAGCACGTAGTAGTAGTACGAGGTGGCGAGGAACGCGATCTTGTCGCTCTTGCCCGCCCCCACGAAGCCGAGCAGCGTGGGCGTGGGCACGCGCAGGCCGTCGGTGCCCCCCGTCACCCAGAAGAACTTGAAGGCGAGGCTCCAGAGCACCTGCGACAGGGCCATGGTGAGGATGCCGAAGAAGATCTTCGTGTAGCGCACGCACGCGAAGCCGAAGATGGCGGTGACGAGGACACAGGCGACGATGGCGCCACCGAGGAACAGCTCCATCGAGCTCACGCCCAGGTACTTCACCATCAGGGCCACCGTATAGGCCCCCACGCCGAAGTACGCGGAGTGGCCGAAGGACAGCAGGCCCGTGTAGCCCAGCAGCAGGTTGAAGCCGAGGGCGGCGATCCCCATCACGAGGCCGTAGGCGAGCAGGATGGTCTGGTACTGGTCGGCCACCATGGGCAGCGTGATGAGGACGATGAGGGCGGGGATGGCCCAGCCCAGCGTGCGCAGGGGCGAGCGGTGCTCGAGCACGACCGGGACGGTACTCACTGGACTACCGTCGCGCCGAGGAGCGCCACGGCTTTGCCGGGGCGCTGCCGAGCGTTGGGGGTATTGGGGGCCATGTCGGGGCCCCCATCCTCAATGTCGTTCACGGGCGCCCGAAGATGCCCGCCGGCCGCACGAGCAGCACGAGGGCGGCGATGAGGTAGAGCACCGCGAGCTCGACCTCGGGAAACCACGTGATGCCCATCTCGCGCACCACTCCCACGATGAGGGCACCCACGAGCGCGCCTTCGAGGCTGCCGAGCCCGCCGATGACGACCACGATGAAGGCCAGAATGAGCGCGTCCACCCCCATGCCGAGGACGGCGGACTGGCTCGGCACGATGATGGCGCCGCCGAGACCCGCCATGAAACAGCCGAGCGTGAAGGCCTGCACGTACACGCGGTTGACGTTGACGCCGAGGGCGGAGGCCATGCGCATGTCCTGCGAGGTCGCGCGCAGCACCACGCCGAAGCGCGTCTTGTAGATGAACGCCCACAGAAAGACGGCCGCCAGCCCTCCCACCGCGATGACCAGGAAGTTGTAGGTGGGGTAGATCGACTCCCCGAGGCTCACGCTGCCGAAGTTCTCGAAGAGCACGCTCGCCGAGAGCGGATACGGGCCCCACAAGAATCGGATCACGTCGTCGATGATCATGAGGAGACCGAACGTCACGAGCAGCTGGTACTCCTCGGCGCGCTTGTAGAAGGGCCGCAGCAGCGTGGGTTCCAGCAGCGCGCCCGCCGCCGCCGCCGCCACCGCGCCCGCGGGCAGGACGGCGAGCAGCACCGCCGTGGGCGCACCCGCCGCCACGAGACCGACCGTCCACGCCGAGACGTAGGCCCCGAAGGCGTAGAGGTTGCCGTGGGCGAGATTGACGATGCGCATGACGCCGTAGATGAGGCTCAGCCCGCCCGCGATGAGAAAGAGCGCGGAGGCGTAGAGGAGCGCGTTGAGGAGGTGGATGAGCATCGTCTCCATCACTCGCCCACGCGGTAGGAAATCGTCGTCACCTTGGGGTTGACGAGGTTGCCGTTCAGCGCCAGCGCGAGCAGCACGCGGTAGGTGCCCGCTTTCAGCTGCTGCCCCGCGAGGTCCACGACCAGCTTGCCGTTCTGCACGTCGCGCGAGGTGCCGGCCGCTGCCACCTCGTCGCCGGGCCCGATCACCGTCCAGTGCGCCGTGAGCGGCTCGCGCGTCTTCTCCGTGGGTGGCTGGGCACGGAATGGGCCGCGCACGATCTTATACGACCGTGCCGACTTCTCGACGTCTTCTACGTCGGCCAGGATCTCGAGCCGCTCGCCACGCTGCTCCACCGCCCGCACGTAGGCGTGCAGCGGCAGCGGGTACTGGTCGAAGGAGCCCACGCCGAGCGGATACGTGAAGTCCCGAAAGACCGGCAGCGTCACCGTGTCCGCGGTGACCTTGCCCACCTGGTAGGGGCCGGCGGTCACGAGGAAGTGACCGGTCCTCTTCTGGAACTCACGCAGCGCACGCCAGCGTCCGCGCGCCTGCTCGGCCGACACCTGCCCGCGCAGCGCGTCCGGCACCCAGGCACGGCGCTCGAAGTCGGCCACGAGCGCGACGAGTGCCGGGCGCGTCTTCGCGTCGCGCACGAGATCGAGCCACGGCACCCGGCGGGGGGGGGGGGGGGGGGGGGCGGCGGGGGGCGTCGCGCCCCTCCATGGCGCCCACCCCGCGCGCGACCGCCTGCTCCATCAGCGCCAGCACCTGCCAGGGCACCGGACTCCACGGCGGCGCCACCGCCGCCG
>JBKKCN010000735.1:0-2710 GCA_046712525.1 Candidatus Rokuibacteriota bacterium | reverse complement strand
CTCGAGCTCGCGGAGCCCGTGAAGCAGGCGTACGCCAAGGAGATCGAGGCGGACAAGGTCCTCGCGCGGATCAACGCCATTAAGTGACCCGGCTCCTCGACGCGTACTACCGTCTTCTGAGGATCGTGCTCACCGGCTTGATGGGCCTGCTCATCGTGCCGGTGAGCCTTCAGGTGCTCTCGCGCTACACGGGCCTCATCCCGCGCTGGATCTGGACAGAAGAGGTGGCGCGCTTCTGCTTCATGTGGATCATCATGATCGGTTCCATGATCGCCGTGCGCGACTCCACCCACTTCGACGTGGACGTGCTCCCGAAGCCGAAGACCGCGCGCGGGCAGGCGTGGAGCCGCCTCGTGGTGCACGGCTTCATGCTCATCGTCGCCGTCGTGTTCGTGCGCTACGGATGGGACTACGCCGTCTTCGGCTTGCAGCAGGAGTCCGAGCTTACCGGCATCAACATGCTCTGGATCCACGCCGCCTACATGCTCGCCGGCGTGACCTGGGTCGCCTTCCTTGGCGAAAAGATCGCGGCGGCGGTGGCCGTCCTGCGCGGGCGGGCGGGATGAGCTCCGAGACCGCCGCCGCCATCATGTTCGGCGCTTTCGCCGTGCTGATTATTCTGCGCGTGCCCGTCTCCTTCGCGCTCGGCCTCGCCTGCCTGCCCATCTTCATTCTCGACGAGCGCATGACGCCCGTGCTCCTCATCACGGAGATGGCCAAGGCGTACGACGCCTTCATCCTGCTCGCGGTCCCCTTTTTTCTGCTCGCCGCCAACGTCATGAACTCCGCCGGCATCACCGAGCGCCTCGTCGACTTCACGAAGACGATCGTCGGCCACTTCCGCGGCGGCCTCGCGCACATCAACGTGGTGGTGTCGATGATCTTCGCGGGCATCTCGGGCTCCTCCACCGCCGACGCCGCGGGGGAAGGCTCGCTCATCATCCCCGCCATGCGCAAGCAGGGCTACGACGCCAGCTTCACGGTGGCCATCACCGCCTGCTCGTCGGTAATGGGCGTCATCATCCCTCCCAGCATCCTCATGGTGGTGTGGGGCGGCATCATGTCCGTGTCCATCGCGGGGTTGTTCCTCGCCGGCTTCCTGCCCGGCATCATGGTCGGCCTGTCGCAGATGGTGGCCATCTATTTCTACGCGCGCGCCCGCAACTATCCCGTGTACGCCCGTGCCACCCTGCGTGAGTTCTTCACCTCCTTTGGCGCCGCGAGCGCGGCCATGATGTCGCCCGTCATCGTGGTGGGCGGGGTGGTGGGCGGCTTCGTGACACCCACGGAAGCCTCGCTGCTCGCCGTCCTCTGGTCGCTCGGCGTCGGGCTCTTCGTCTACCGCTCGCTCACCCTGCGCCAGATCCCGCCCGTGCTCTACGAGACGGCGCGGCTGGCGTCCATCTCGCTCTTCTGCATCGGCACCGCCTCCGCCTTCGGATGGCTCCTCGCCTACTACGCCATCCCCAAGGCGGTGGTGACCTGGCTGGCGCCCTGGGCCACCGGCGTCACCAGCACGGGCTTCCTGATCGCGGGCATCTTCCTCGTCATCGGCTGCTTCATCGACGCCGTGCCCGCCATCATCATTCTGGCCCCGCTCCTCGGGCCCCTCGCGACCAACGCCGGCATGCATCCCATCCACTTCGCCATCATCGGGGTCGTCTCCATGGCCTTCGGCCTCGTGACGCCGCCCTACGGCCTCTGCCTGCTCATCGACTGCGCGATCGCCCAGATCACCGTTCGGGAAGCGCTCGGCGACGTCCTCATCATCCTCATCCCCATGCTCGTCGCCCTCACGCTCATCATCATGTTCCCCGGGGCCATCCTCGCCCTGCCGCGCCTGCTCGTGCCCAAGTTCGTCTGAAGGAGAGCCGCATGCCATCAGGGAAAGACGCCTTCGCCGCCCTCCCCGTGGGCAAGAAGGTCACGTTCAGCAAGACGGTGTCGGAGTCCGACGTCTACCTCTTCGCCGGTATCACGGGCGATCTCTCGCCCAACCACGTGGACGAGGAGTACATGAAGAAGACGACCTACGGCCGGCGCGTCGCGCACGGCGTGCTCGCCATGGGCTTCATGTCCACCGCCTCCACGAAGATCATCCAGGACCTGCCCGGCACGCTCGTCTCCTACGGCTACGACCGCGTGCGCTTCCCCGCCCCGCTCTTCATCGGCGACACGGTGACGGTGTCGTACGAGATCGTGGAGCGCGACGAGGCGACGCTGCGGACGTTCAGCAAGGTCACGTGCACGACGCAGGGGGGCCGCGTGGTGGCGGTGGCCACGCACATCTTGAAGATCGTCGAATGACCGACGCCCGGCCTCCGCTCGCCGTCCTCCGCGGCGTCCGGGTGCTGAGCTTCACGCAGTTCCTGCTCGGCCCCTCCGGCGTGCAGTACCTCGCCGACCTCGGCGCGGACGTCATCAAGCTGGAGGCACCGGGGGGCACGTTGTGGGAGCGCAACTGGTCCGGCTGCGATCTCTACCTCAACGGCGTGAGTGCGTTCTTCCTGCTCGCGCACCGCAACCAGCGCAGCCTCACCCTCGACCTCAAGAAGCCCGACGGCCTCGCGGTGGCCCGCCGGCTCCTGGAGTCCGCCGACGTGCTCGTGCAGTACTTCCGTCCCGGCGTGATGGAGCGCCTCGGTCTCGGCTACGAGGCTGTGAAGGCCCTCAACCCGCGGCTCATCTACGTCTCCGCGTCGGGCTACGG
>JBKKCN010000734.1:0-10362 GCA_046712525.1 Candidatus Rokuibacteriota bacterium | reverse complement strand
CACGTAGTCCATCGCGTAGTTGCGCTCGATCTTGCGCAAGCGTTCCGGCGGCCACGCCGCACCCTCGAGGCGCGGCGCGCGGATGGGATCGAAGTCCGGCGCCTCTTCACCCGGTGCGAAGCGCAGCCGTTCGTCGGGGGTCAAGTCGCGGTCGTGCTCGAGGTAATAGCCTTCCAGGCCGGATTGCCCGTCGGTCGTCTGCTTGGTGCACACGAATCCGAGCCGCGGGTTGCCGAGCGACACGCCGTTTGGGCGTGCCAGCCGCGCAGCATCGCGCGCGACACCTCGCTCGGCACCCCGCAGATGGCGGCGCCCTCCCAGATCCAGCGCGGGGGCACGTAGCGGATCCACGCCTTGCGGTCGGATTCGTACACGTACTCGACACGAACGCCCCCGAGCTGGTTGGACAGGTAGTGGTACTGCGCGGCGGCAACGGCGTCGGGAAGCCCGCGCAGACCCAGCTTGGCAAGCCCCGGGAGGAACTTCTCGAGATGCTGGCGGCGAAAGGTGCGAAAGACGAGCTCGGCGGCCGTGCGTGTATCGCGCCGGGTCACCGTGGTCAGGATGAGCCCCGTCAGATAGGCGTGGTGAAGGGTGGCGACGGCGCCATACGCGTCGGCGCTCAGGACGTCGTCACCCTCACCCGCGCCCGCTGCGCCGCCTCAGCCGAGCTCGAGGTCGCGCGACTGGATCCGTCTCACTCCAGCCGTCGCCATGTCCTGCCACGCCTTGCCGAGCGAACCGCCGGTGTCGATGCCGCGGGTGGCGTCCTCGATGACGACGGCGGCGAAGCCGGACTTGCGCGCATCCAGCGCCGACCACGCCACGCAGAAATCGGTGGCAAGCCCGACGAGGAACGCCCGCTCCAACCCGCGGTCCTTCATGTAGCCGCCCAGCCCCGTGCGGGTGCGGCCGTCCGCCTCGAGAAAGGCGGAGTACGAGTCGATGTGCCGGCGGTAGCCCTTGCGGATGAGAAGCTGCGCGTGCGGGACGGACAGGCCCGACACGAGCTCGGCGTCGCGCGTGCCCTGGATGCAGTGATCCGGCCACAGCACCTGCGTACCGTACGGCATCGCCACCGTCTCGAACGGCTTCTTGCCGGGATGACTGGAGGCGAAGGAGGCGTGGCCGGGCGTGTGCCAGTCCATCGTGAGCACGACGTTGTCGAACGCCTTCGCGATGCGGTTGATGAGCGGCACGATCTGGTCGCCTTCCTTCACGGGCAGCGTGCCGCCGGGCACGAAGCAGTTCTGCACGTCCACCACGATGAGCACGTCGCTGGGCGCCGGCTTCATCCGCGCCCCCGCGGGCGCGCTGGCCGCCGACCGGCAGCCAACGAGGCCCGCCACCACGAGGCCGGCGGCGGCGGTCTTCAAGAAGTGGCGGCGATCGGAGTCGCTCATGGTCATCCTCCTCGGCGTAGTCCATCGTTGTCGTTCGCTCATGCGTCGGCTCCCAGTTTGTGGAACACCAGACCGTCCAGCAGCTTGGGATAGAAATGCGTCGACTTCTGCGGCAGCACCTCGCCGTCGCGCACGACCGCCTGCAGCTCCTCCATCGTGGTGGGCGCGATGAGAAAGGCCGCCTGGTAGCGCCCGCTGCGCGCGAGGGCCACCGCCTCCGCCTGGTCCGCGGTGTAGTCCACGTGCGTGCGCGCATCCAGCTTGTCGTCCGTGATGTCGAGCAGCGGACGCAACAGCCCCTCGTGCAGCACCGACACCGCGAGGCGGCACCACGCCGACGACGTGGCCGGCGGCCACGGGATGGCGGACTGCGCGGAGGCGCGCAGGGAGAGTACCGCCGCCTCCCCTCCCGACACCACGGCCAGCGAGCGGTTCATGGGCCGGAAGGCGAGCGGATCGTTGAGCGAGCCCACGTCGAACCACGTCTTGGCCGCGTCCAGGAAGCGGTTCCACGAAAAGCCGGGCACACCGCGCACGAGGCGGTGGTTGGGAAAGATGGTGAGGCCGGGGGCGCGCTGGCTGAAGAACGCCATCATCTTGTAGGCGGCCTGCGGGTGCTCGCGCGCGTACGCCACCGCCGTCTCGTAGCGGTGGTGGCCGTCGGCGATGATCACCTGCGCGCCCGCCATCGCGTGCTTCATGCGCTCGATGGTCGCCTCGTCGGTGACGCGCCACAGGCGGTGGCGCTCGCCCTTGAGATCGCGCGCCTCCGCCAGCGGCTCGCCCGCCGGCACGCTGATGCTCAGCAGCTCGCCGTCACGGTCGTCGCTGAGCATGAAGAGGAGGCCGAGGTCCGCCCCCGTCGCCTCCAGCAGCCGGCGCCGGTCCTCCTTGGGACCCGCGTGCGTCCGCTCGTGCGGCAGCACCTCGCCGCGCGCATAGTCCGTCACCTCGCCGAGCGCGATGACGCCCGCGCGCGTCACCTCACGACCGTCCACCGTGTAGGTCTGATGGTACGGGTAGATCGCCGGCCACTCCTCCTGCGCCCACACGTTCGCCGCCAGCCAACCCTCGAGGACCGCGCGCGCGTCCGCATACCGCGCGTCCGTTTCCCCTTTCGGGTATGAGACCCGCACGATATTGGCCGGGCTCATCGCATACAGCCGCTCCTGCATGGCGGGACTGATCTGATCGTACGGCGGCGCCACCACGTCGCTGAGATCGTGCGCGCTGCCGATGCCGTACCGGAATCCGCGAAAGGGAGCGACGCGCATGGCTCAGCCCCGGAGTGTCTTCACGCCAGGTCAGGCGTTCTTCGGCAGGCGCCGCGGCCGCCGAAGAAGCTCGCCGCCGCAGTTGGGACAGACGTGCGCCATGGCGGAGGCGCAGTGGGGGCACCACGTGCATTCATAGCTGCAGACGTACGCTTCGGTACCGGGCGCGAGCGCGGCCCCGCACTTCTCGCAGGCGGCGCGCATCTCGAGCGCCATTCAGGAGGCCGCGCGCTCCTGTGCGCCGCCCCCGAGGCGCTCCTCGATGTCGCGGATGTGGCGCTCCATGGCCATCCCCGCCCGCTCGGGCTGACGCGCGACGATCGCGTCGAAGATCTCGCGATGGGCGGCGTCGAGCGCGCGGCTGCCGTCGACGCCGAGGTCGAGCTTGGGCACCACCACCTCCACCTCGAGGTCCATCAGCGCCTGAGTGACGGCGGAGTGTACGGGATTGCGCCCTGCCTCCGCCACGAGCCGGTGGAACTCGCTGTCGAGCAATCGCGCGTGGCGGCCGGCGGCGGTATGCTCGGCACGCTCGTCGAGGGCGGCACGAAGAGCTTTGAGATCGGTATCGGTGGCGCGGAGCGCGGCCAGCCGCGCCGTCTCCGGCTCCACGAGCAGGCGCGCCTCCAGCAACTGCGCGAGGGAGACGCGGCGGAGGCGGAAGAGCGTCTGGAAGTCGCGCATGAGCGGGCCCGAATCGACTTCACGGATGAAGTATCCGCCCGCCGAACCCTGCCGCACCTCGACGAAGCCGCGATGCTCGAGGGCGCGCAACGCTTCGCGCACGGCGACACGGCTGGCGGAGAACTGGCGCACCAGCTCGCGCTCCGGCGGCAGCTTATCGCCTTGTTGCAGCCGGCTCTCGTAGATCGCACGCTCGATCTGCGCGACGATGTGCTCGTACACGCGCGGCGTTCTGACTGAAGAAAACATCGGTGCGGCACACTCTCTGACCAAACGCAGACGATGTCAAGCCACTCACGCCGTGCAAGAATCACCGGCGATGAACCTCGCGTCAGTGTCCGCCTCGCTCGTCGCCGCCGCCGCCCTCGCGGGGTGCGCGAGCGTGCGCTGCGAGCCGCTCGACGTCATCGTGGACGCACGCGAGGAGCGCATGCGGCTCGTCAGCGAGCCGCGCGGCGTGCGCACCGACGAGCGCGGGCGCGTGCACCAGGCAACACGCGACGTGCTCAGACCGTCGTACTGGATTCGCAGCCGCGAGGGCGCCTGGTACGAGGTATCCGAACCGGTGTGGCGCGCGGCGGAACCGGGTCGCGCGCTCTCCGCGTGCCGTTAACGCACGCTACCGAAAAACGCGCAGGGCGCTCAAAAATGCCCAGATCCTAGGCGGCGAGGAGCTCGCGACTGAGACGTAGGCCGCCTACGTCGCAGGGAGCGGGCGACGAGCCAACGACGGAGATGGGCGTTTTTGAGCGTCCTGCCTAGCTCTTAAGGTATTTGTCGAACCAGCCGACACACCGCTTCCACGCGTCGGCAGCGGCCTCGGCCTTGTAGGACGGACGGTAATCGGCGTGGAAGGCGTGGCCGGCGCCGGGATAGATCACGATCTCGACGTTCTTGTTGCCGTGCTGCTTGAGCATCTCGCCGAACTTGAGCGCGTCTTCCGGTTTCGGGTTGGTGTCGGTCTCGCCGAAGAGTCCGAGGAACGGCGCCTTGATGTCCTTCGCGAGGTCGAAGCCCGTGACCGGCCCCGAGACGCCCTGGTACGGACGTCCGGGCGGCCCGTACCATGCCACCGCGGCCTTGATGTCCGGATTGGTGCCGGCCACCTGCATGGTGGTCGAGCCTCCCCAGCACCAGCCCGTGACGCCCACGCGGTCCGCGCGCGCGCCCTGCCGCGTCTTCGCCCATTCCACCGCGGCCTTGAGATCCCCCAGCGTCTGCTCGCGCTTCTGGCCGAGCACGATCTTGAGAATGTCCTGCACGTTCGTGAGCTGCGCCACACCGCCCTCACGCTTGAAGAGCTCGGGCGCCACCGCATGGTAGCCGGCCTTGGCGAAGCGGCGAGTGCTGTCACGAATGTATTCGTGCACGCCCCAGATTTCTGAGATCACGAGCACGATGGGATGGCCCGTTCCCGAGGCGGGCCGCGCCTCGTACACCGGCATGCCGTAGTCGCCGATCCTCACCTCGAACTCGCCCGCGGCGAGGCCGTCGGTGTCCGTCTTGATCGCCTGTGCCAGTACCGTGTCGGCAGCGAGGGCGTAGCCGGCGAAGGTCGAGCCTGCCACCAGGAGCTGTCGCCGGCTCAGGTCCATCGTGTCCGCCATTCCGGAGGTCCTCCTTGGGGGTTTTGTCGGCCAGTCTTCCGCAGACCGGATGGTACTATGCCCAAACACGCTGTATCGGCGCCAGGTTTCACGGCCGTCAAAAAGGAGGGTAATGGATCTCCTCGAGGCCAAAAGCCGCATCGCCGAAGCGCTCGTGGAGTCGATTTTTCGTCGCGCGCGCTACGAGGTGCAGTCGTTCCAGAGTGGCCCCACGCCGCTGCGCTTCGGGCGTGAGGACTACTCACCCGACTTCCGAGTGTCTCAGCGTTTGCCCGAAGGGGACGAGCGCGAGTATCTCGTCGAGGTCAAGTATCGGCCTTCCGTCGAACAGTACATCTCGGTGGAGAACCAACGGGGCGACCGCTCGGTGTTTCTTCTGGCCCGCCGGCAGTGGCCGCAGCTCTACTTCGTCCTCGTCACCGAACGGCCCGAGTCTGGCCGCTCCTGCTTCCAGGCCGTTCCCTTCGGAGGCCTGCGCGAGGGAGAGCCCTTTCGCACCGTCGACCTCGCCGATCTGAAGGAGTTCGGGCTCTTCGCGCACAACGTGCAGGATCACGAGGAGCTCGTCCGCCGCATCTTCGGACTGCTCAGCGGCTGATCTCGGTACGGCGTTTGCTCCTCCAAGGGGCTTCGAGGAGAGTGCCGATGATCGTGTCGCAGGGAAGATTTTGTAGAGTTGCCACCGTCTATTTCGAGGAGGAGCCCGGCTGCGTAGACGCTGATATCGTTCACTATATTCAGCGGACATCGCCGGTGCCGGGCTCCTATTACACGGTGTTCTGCACGATCGTACTCAATCTGGGGAGAGAGCCCGACGCCCTGCTGGCGGCCATGCACCGGAACACTCGGAATGAAATTCGCCACGGAATGCGCAAGGGGCTTCGTCATTTCGCCTGGCGCAACGACCTGGCGGTCCTCGAGCGGGCCTGCGACTTCTATGACCGCTTCGCCGCTCTCAAGGGCCTGCCGACCGCGGACCGCGGGTATTTGCGCCTGCTCGCGCAGGCGGAACAGCTCGACCTCTCCGTGGTCCGGGACGGCGACCGCGATCTCGTGTGGCACGCCTACTGCCGGACGCAGGACCGGGCGCTCAACCTGATCTCCGCATCACTCTTCATGGCCCACGCCGATCCCACCGAGCGAGCCCTCGTCGGCATCGCCAACCGGTATCACACGTGGATGGATATCCTGATGTACAGGCACGCCGGCATGTCCATCTTCGATCAAGGCGGCTGGTACGACGGCACCACGGACGAGGAGAAGCTGCGCATCAACAACTTCAAGGAGCGGTTCGGCGGCACCGTCGTCCGCAACTTCGACTGCTACCGCGCCATCACCCGGAAGGGCGCGCTGATGCTGCAGATCCGCAGCCTGCTCGAGCGCCTCGGGATCGACCGCTGGCAGATTCAACTGCTGGTGCGCAGAGCGCTCCCGCGCCGGCGGCGCCGCTACCCGCCGCGGATTACCAGCCAGGCGCCGAGCAACGCGAGAAAGACCAGCACCACCCGGTTGAAGGCCTGCTGCTCGAGCCGGTCCTGCACGCGAAGGCCCAGCGCAAAGCCGCCCAGTCCGGCGAGAGTGAGCGCCACTGACGCGCCCAGCACCGGCCACGTGAGCAGGCCGAACCAGGCCACGCTGCCGAGCTGCACCAGCTTGTAGACGATGAAGCTGAAGGCCACGGAGGACACGAATTCCGCCTTCGCCAGCCGCAGCGAATAGAAGTAGATGATGACCAGCGTGCCCGGCACGTTGGTGACGCCACCCACCACGCCCCCGACGAATCCCGCCACCGGCGACATCCACGGCTCCCAGCCCGGCGGCAGCCGCGGCGAGAAGCGGGTCGCGTTGAGCACCACGAAGAGCAGGACGAAGACGCCCATGATGACGAGCAGCCTGCCCGGCGGCAGCATCACGAGCAGCTTGGTGCCGGCAATCATGCCGGCGGCGCCGAAGACGACGAGGGAGGCGAAGCGCCGCACCGTCACCACGGGCGCGCCGCCCCGCACGAACTGAATGGTGTCCATGACGATGTTGGGCACGATGAGCAGCGCCACCGCCGTCTTGACGTCGACGAAGAGCGCGAGCAGCGGCGTGCCGAGAGTGGGAAACCCGAAGCCGATGGCGCCCTTGATGAAGGCGGCGAGGAGGACGGCCGCCGTCACGAGAATCGCCGTCATGGCCCGCCAGCATCGTACCCCGAAATCACCAGCGCGACTTGACACCCCTCGCGGTTGGCCGGATCTTGTGGCGTCATGCGCCTCACGGATCGCGAAACCCGCATGCGCGCCGGCGAGCTCGGCTCCGCCGTGCGCACGGCCCTCGAACAGCAGATCGCGGTGGGCGACTTCTTCGAGGCCGAGCGCTTCGTGCCCGTCACCAACGTGCACATGATGGGCGACATGGAGGTGATGGGCGACGCCGGCTTCGCCTTCATCGAGTCGCTCGTCGCCGAGGGGGCGCGCTTCACGGTTCCCGTCACCACCAACGCGCGCTGCGTCGATTTCGAGCGTGCCGTCGACGTGCGCCAGGATCCCGCCCTCGTCAGCCGCGAGCGTGCGCTCGTCGCCCACCTGCGTGCCCTCGGCGCCATCCAGGTCGACACCTGCATCAACTATCAAACCGTGTATCAGCCCCAGCGCGGGGAGCACCTTGCGTGGGGCGACACCGGCACCGTGATCTGGGCGAACTCCGTCGCCGGCGCACGCACGAACTACGAAGCGGGTCCCGCCGCCATCGCCGCCGGCCTCACCGGCCGCACGCCCGCCTATGGCTATCACCTGCCCGCGCAGCGGCGCGGATCGACGCGGTTCGACCTGCGGTGCGCGCCCTCCGATTACGCGGACTGGGGCGCGGTAGGCGGCATCATCGGGCGGCGCACGCTGGATTACTGGACGGTGCCGGTGGTCACGGCGCCGCCGGTCGCGCCGACCGGCGACGATCTCAAGCACTTCGGCGCCGCCCTCGCCTCCTACGGCTCCTGCGCGATGTTCCACATGGTGGGAGTCACACCGGAAGCGCCCGACGAGGCGGCGGCCTTCGCCGGCCGACCACCGGGGGCTTCGCACGTCATCGACGAGGCGGCCCTTGACGCCTTCTATCGCACCTACCCGGAGGACCGCGCCGAGATCGACCTCGTCGTGTTCACGGCGCCGCAGCTCTCCGTGCTCGAGCTGCGACGCCTCGTCGAGCTGCTGCGCGGCCGGCGCGTGCACACGAACACCGCGCTCCTTGTCACCACCAACTTCGCCAACCGAGAGATGGCGGCGCGCCTCGGCTACGTGAAAGCGCTCGAAGACGCGGGCGGCCACGTCCTCTCCGGCGTGTGCTGGTACATCATGGAGCCCGCGAAGATGGCGGCCTCGTTCGGCTGGAAGAACGTCCTCACCAACTCGGCCAAGGTCGCCAACATCATCGCCGGCTATCGCCTGCATCCGATCCTGCGCCGGACGGACGCCTGCATCGAAGCGGCGGTGAGCGGCCGCCTCCCCGACGGAGCGCGCCTGGCGTGAGCGCCGCGCTCTCCGCACCCCGCGGTTTCGGGCCCGACGTCGAGGCGGAGATCGTGCTGTCGAAGGACACCTTCAGCATCCGCTACGACATGGACCGCGAGACGGGCGTCATCTCGCGGCGCGGTCACGCGCTCGAGGGCCAGTCGCTCGCGGGCAAGATCGTTTACTTCCCCGCCGTGCAGGGCGGTGTCGCCGCCGGCTGGGCGTTTCTTGCGCTCGTTGGACGCGGCGTAGCGCCCGCGGGCGTATTGTTCGGACGCACCAACCCGGTGATGATCCAGGGCCTCGTGCTGGCGGGCATCCCCACCATGCACCGCGTGAGCCCCGATCCCTTCACGGTCTTGAAGACGGGTGACCGCGTGCGCATGTCGCCCTCGCGCGGCATCGTGGAGCGCATCGAGCGCTGACCGATGCCGATCAAGACCGATCCTCGCTTCGTGGGCCGTGCGTGGATCACGCCCGACACACCGGTAGTGGCCGGCGCGTACGGCACGTGGATGTTCACCTACGAGGTGGGCGCGTACGGCTACGACGAGCGCGCGCGCCTCAAGATCGCCTCGCGCTTCGCCTCCGACTGGGGCCGCCCGCAGTTCACGGATCCGCGCGCCGCCAACTACACGACGGTGCGTCTCGAGAGCCGCTGTGCCACCGCCGTCGCCTCCCTCGCGTGGGAGCCGCGCGGCCAGGTGCGGCCGTGGTTCAAGTGCCTCGTCGCCTCCGTCGCCGACGGCTCGCTCTATCCCGCCGACCGCATCCACATCACGCTCGGCGACACGTCGGGCGGCGGGGCCGGCTCGCGCGCGCAGACGTTCCGCGAGAAGGGCTGCGAGTGGCGCTTCTTCCTGGACCCCTTCGGCACCGAGCTGTACGAGGCGCTCGAACACTCACCGGTGATGGACATCGTGGGCGGAAGCCTCCACCGGCTGGTGGCGGTGGCACCGACGACGGTGCGCGCGGGGGAGCGCTTCGACGCCCTCGTCAAGGCTGAGGACGTGTGGGGCAACCCGTGTGAGCGGTTCGACGGCGAGGTCGTCGTCACCGCGGCGGGGACACCCATCGAGGGGCTGCCGCCGGCGCTGCGATGGAAGAGCGGCGACCTCGCCGTGCAGCGGCTCTCGGGATTGCGACTCGGCACGGCCGGCACGGAGAGTCGCATCGCCGCCGCGCACGGCACGCACCGCGTGCAGTCCAACGTCGTGCGCGCGCTGGACGGCGCGGAGCCGAAGACATTTTGGGGCGACATCCACGGGCAGACGCGCGCGACGGTGGGCACGGGCACGATCGAAGAGTACTTCGCGTTCGGCCGCGACGTCGCGCTCCTGGACGTGATGTGCCACCAGGCCAACGACTTCCAGGTGACGGAAAGCGAGTGGCAGCGGCTGCGCAAGGAGATCGACCGCTTCCACGCCGACGGCCGCTGCGTGATCTTCGTGGGCTACGAGTGGTCGGGCATGACGCCGGGCGGCGGTGACCGCAACGTCATGTTCCGCGGCGACATGGCCTCCCTGCACCGCTCGTCGCACGCCGAAGTCGACGACATGAGCGACGCCGGCAGCGACTGCTTCCCGGTCACCCGGCTCTTCGACCGGCTGAAGAGCCGCGACGACGTCATGCTGATCCCGCACGTCGGCGGACGGTACGCGGACATCAACAACTTCCACGAGCCGGCGCTCGAGAAGCTCATCGAGATCTACTCCGACTGGGGCCGCTTCGAGTGGCTGCTCGAAGACGCGCTCAACAAGGGCTATCGGGTCGGCGTGGTGGCAAACTCGGACGGGCACAAGGGCCGGCCGGGCGCCTCGCATCCGGGCGCGTCGACCTTCGGCGCGTACGGCGGTCTCACGTGCGTGATGGCGGACTCGCTCACGCGCGAGGCGATCTTCGA
>JBKKCN010000733.1:0-3145 GCA_046712525.1 Candidatus Rokuibacteriota bacterium | reverse complement strand
CGCGTCATGCGGTCGTCCGTGAGGGTCACGACGCCCGTCTCGGCCTGCCGCTTGAACAGCGGGACGACGCTGCCGCGGCTGCCGACAACGTTGCCGTAGCGGACGTTCGCGAAACGCGCGTCGGAGTCGACGGCGTACGCGTTGGCCTGCGTGACGATCTTCTCCGCGGCCAGCTTGGTCGCGCCGTAGAGGTTGACCGGGTTGACGGCCTTGTCGGTCGAGAGCGACAGGCTGAGCGGGACGTCGTTCTCGATCGCCGCGGCAACCACGTTCTCGGCTCCCACGACGTTCGTCTGCACCGCCTCGAACGGGTTGTACTCGCACGCGGGCACCTGCTTGAGGGCGGCGGCGTGGACGACGACGTCGATGCCGTGCATGGCCCGTTGCAGGCGGTCCCGATCACGTACATCGCCGATAAAAAAGCGTAGAGACGGATCCTGCACGCGCGCCGCCAGCTGTGACTGCTTCAGCTCGTCGCGGCTGAACACCACGAGCCGGCGCGGGTGATACGTGCTCACCATCCGCTCCACGAACCGGCTCCCGAAGGAGCCCGTGCCCCCCGTGACGAGCACGGAACGCCCGCGCCAATCCATCCGATCACTCTTCATGCCCTCTCCTGCTTGCGCCCGGATAAAAAGGTGGCGAACTCCAGGTCGAGCGGCTCGTCGATGTCCACCGACTCCTCCTGCGCCATCGGATAGTTGGCGACCCGCGGCCCGTAGAAGTCCCCCGAGCGGAGGAAGGCGTCGGTGCGGCTCCACAGCACCACGCCGTTGTGCCGCCGCAGGGCGGGCAGCTTGCCGCGGCTCTTGAGGGTGCGCGCGCCGAACTGCAGGCGCAGGAAGCCGCGCTCTTCGCGCACGGCCCACCAGGGGACGTGAGGAAACACGGCGGTGGACATCACCACGTTCGCCCGCCGCTCGTCCAGCAGCGCCAGGCTCTCGCGCACGTGCCGGGCGGTGCGGAAGGGCGAGGTGGGCAGCAGTACGCAGAAGTCGTCGTAGCGCTCGCCGCGCGTCTGCCGCTCGGTGAGGACGGCGCGGCACACGTCCACCACTCGCGCCTCGTCGGAGGCCAGGCGCGCGTCGCGACGGTGCACCTCCGCGCCCGCCTCGCGGGCGAGACGCTCGATCTCCGCGTCCTCGGTGGAGACGACCACGGCGTCGAAGAGCGACGCCTCGTGAGCTATGCGCACGGCCCGCACCACGAGGGGGATACCGTCGAAGAGCGCCACGTTCTTGCGCGGAAACCGCTTGGAGCCACCGCGGGCGGGGATGAGGCCCAGCCGCCGTCGTGTCACCGTCATGACCGCGGCCTTTCGTGAACGAGAACGAGCTCGCCGTCGTCGCCGCCGGCGGGCGTGAACCCGGCGCGCTCGAAGGCAGCGCGGGAGGCCGCGTTGTCCGGCTTCACTCGCGCCACGAGCCGGCGCAGGCCCGGGGCGCCGAACGCCTCCGCCACCAGCGCGCGGAGCACCCGCGTGGCGATGCCGCGCCCCCGCCACTCCGGAGCCACGGTGAGGCTCACCACCGCGTCCGCCCCCTGCACGTCGAGGCGCGCGGTGGCCACATCGCGGCCATCGGCGTGCGCGACGTACAGGCGGCGGTCGGCGCGGCCGAGCGTCTCCTGCAGCCACCGCTCGTGCTCCGCGAGCTCTACCGTGACGCCGCTGAAGGACGCCGCGCGCGTCTGCGGGTCGTTGCGCCAGCGCCACAAGGTGATGGCGTCGGAGGCGAGGGCGGGACGCAGCCGGACGGCGGGCGCGCTCACAGCATCTCCCACGTGACGACGGTGTCCTCGGGGATGTCGACGGAGGCCACGCGGCCCACCACGAGATCAGCGAACTTCGGCCGGATGCCGCCCCCCGGCCGCTTGATGGTGAGCATCTCGCGCTCGATACGCGTGCCGCGCGCGATCGCGTGCGCCGTCACCAGGCTGCGGCGCGCCTTGTCGAACATCTCGCGCTCTTCCGGCGCGGGGCCGAGCTTGCGGCCGTCGCCGAGGGCGGCCTCCACCTCGCGCACCTGGCGCACCATCTCGCGCAGCTCCTGCGGCTCGATGGCGAACGGGTGATCGGGGCCGGGCAGCGTGCGGTCGAGCGTGTAGTGCTTCTCGATCACGCAGGCGCCGAGCGCGGCCGCCGCCACGGGCAGATGGATGCCGAGCGAATGGTCCGAGAGACCGCTGAGCATGCCGAAGGCGCGGCGCAGCGTCTCGATGGCGCGCAGGTTCATGACGGCGGGCGGCGCCGGGTAGAGTGACGTGCACTGCAGCAGCACCACGTCCTCGTTACCCGCCTCCCTGCACGCCGTGATGGCGTCCGCGATGTCTTCGTAGTTGGCGAGGCCCGTGGACAGGATCATCGGCTTGCCGTGGGCGGCCGCGCGACGGATGAGGGGCAGATCGACGATCTCGAAGGAGGCGATCTTGAAGGCGGGCACGCCGAGGGCGGCCAGCTCGTCCACTGCCTGGTGGTCGAAGGGCGTGGACATGAACGCGATGTCGCGCTTGCGCGCCTCCTCGGCGAGCAGCGCCTGCCACTCGCGCGGCAGCTCGATGTCCTTGATGAGCTGCCATGTGCTCTTGTCCGTGATCGCGGCCAGGTAGCTGAAGCTCGGCGTGTGCTTGGAGTACAGCGTCTCCGCCGAGTACGTCTGGAACTTCACGGCGTCCGCGCCTGCTTCCGCCGCCACCGCGATGAGCTCGCGCGCCATGCCGAGGTCGCGGTTGTGGTTGGCGCCCGCCTCCGCGATCACGAAGCACGGCTGACCGTCGCCCACGCGCCGTTCTCCGATGCGCACGTTCAGCATGCTGCCCGTCCTCCCACCGCATGCGCAGCGAGCGCAGCGCGCACGGCCGCCGCCACGCGCGCGGCGCCGCCGCCGTCCACCACCTGCCGCGCGCGCTCGCCGAGGGCCCGCCGCCGCGCGGGCGCCCCTGCCAGCGCCCCCACCGCGGCGCCGACAGTTGCCGGCGCCACGTCGAGCCGGCCCGCGTGATGGATGGCATCGAGCCGCTCGAGGCCGCGCAGGTTCCCATCCTGGTTCGCGGCCACCGCCACCGCCACCGTGGGCGTGGCCGTGGCCGCGAGCTCGAGCAGCGTGACGCCGCCGCCGCTCACCGCGAGATCGGCGCCGAGCATGAG
>JBKKCN010000732.1:0-19644 GCA_046712525.1 Candidatus Rokuibacteriota bacterium | reverse complement strand
GTCCAGAAGCGGGCCGCCGCCGTGGTCACTCCGTTGACGGCAAAGCCCGCCGCCATCAGCCAGTAGGGCACGGGGGGTTTGTCGAAGTAGCGCACGGTGTTCACGCGCGGGGTGATCCAGTCCCCGCTCTCGAGCATCGACTGCGCGATCTCGGCGTGAAAGCCCTCCGGGGGATCGAGGAACGGCGCCTGGCCCAGCCCGAGAAAGTAGAGGCCGGCGGTGACCACGGCAACGCCGAACGGGATGCCGCGCACCGGGGCAGGCGCCTGTCAGGTGACCGTGACCACCGCGTCCGCGGGCAGGCGCGCGAGGAAGTCCGTGAGCGCCTGCTCGAGGTACCCGCGATCACGTGATTCCAGCGTCACCTTCACCTGGTATTCGGGATTGGAAAATTCCGGGTAGGAGCCGAGAAGCAGCAGCGGGAAGGCGACGAGAAGGCCGTTCAGATGCTCGGCGAGCGTCCCCTCGCCGATGCGCACGAAGACGTTCTTGAGATGAATGGGCTGGTCGCGGAAGCGCTCACGAAGGGCGTCGAACTTCTGCCGGAAGATCTCGGGCACGCCGGGCAGGATGTAGACGTTGCGCATGAGGATCGTCGGAAAGCGAAGCGACTCGCCGCTCACCAGCTCGGCGCCCTCCGGCACCTCCGCCATGCGCAGGTGTGCTGCGTTGATCCGGTCCTTGTAGTAGCGCTCGAGCAGGCTCGCGAGGGCGGGATGGCGCACGACGGGCACGCCCATCGCCCGCGCCACCCCCTCCATGGTGACGTCGTCGTGGGTGGGACCCACTCCACCGGAGGTGAACACGACGTCGAACTCGCGGCTGAAGGCCGCCACCTCGTCCGCGATGAGCGCCACCTCGTCCGGAATGACCGTGATGCGGCGCACGTCCACGCCGAGCCCGCGCAGCTCACGGCACAGGTAGGCGGCGTTGGCGTCCTGGATCTTGCCGGACAGGATCTCGTTGCCGACGAGGATGATGCCCGCGGTTTTCGGCATGGCGGCTGGATTTTACCCTACCAGAGGCGTGCTAACATACGCGCGGATGACCGGCGACGCGTCGATCACGCTCGGCGGTTGGGCTCTCGTCCTCGGCGCGTCCTCCGGATTTGGCGCAGCAGCGGCCCTCGCCTTCGCGCGCGCAGGGATGGACGTCTTCGGCGTGCATCTCGACCGCAAGTCCACGCTCGCCAACGTCGAGGGCATCACCGCCGACATCCGCGCGTGCGGGCGTCAGGCGCGCTTCTTCAACGTCAACGCCGCCGATCCAGAGCGGCGCGCGGAGACGGCGGCGCAGATGCAGCGCGTGCTCGAGGAGCGCGGTGAGACGGGCACGCTGCGCATCCTCCTCCATTCCCTCGCCTTCGGCACACTGAAACCCTTCCTCGCGATCCCGGTGAAGGAAGGCGTCACCCAGGCACAGATGGACATGACCGTGGACGTCATGGCGCACAGCCTCGTGTACTGGACGCAGGAGCTGGTGGGCCGCGGCCTCATGACGCGCGGCGGGCGCATCTACGCCATGACGTCGTCAGGGAGCACCCGTGTGCTGCCCTCGTACGGAGCCGTGTCGGCCGCCAAGGCGGCGCTCGAGTCCCACGTGCGCCAGCTCGCCGTCGAGCTCGCCCCGCAGGGCATCACGGCCAACGCGATCCGCGCGGGGGTGACGGCCACGCCCGCCGCGCAGAAGATTCCCAGCTACGATCGCCTCGCCGACACCGCGGGCCGCCGGAACCCGAGCGGGCGCATGACCACCACGGACGACGTGGCGCGCGCGCTCGTCGTCCTCGCGCATCCGGACACCTACTGGATGACCGGCAACGTGATCGGGGTGGACGGTGGCGAGGACATCGTCGGGTGACCTACGCGCACGCGGCCGTCCTTGGCCTCGTCCAGGGTCTCACCGAGTTCCTCCCCGTGTCCTCCTCGGGCCATCTGATCCTCGTGCCGCACGTCTTCGGCTGGCAGGACCAGGGCCTCAGCGTGGACGCCGCCCTGCACCTGGGCACTCTCGCCGCGCTCATCGCCTACTTCCACCGGGAGCTGCTCGGGATGATATCGGGCAAGCTGTCGCGCCGTGTGGGGGCGCTCATCGTGGTCGCGACCATTCCCGCGGGGCTCGCGGGGCTGCTCTTCGGCCGCCTGGTGGAGGCGCATCTCAGGTCGGCGGAGCTCATCGCATTCACGACCGCCTTCTGGGCCGTCGTCATGTGGTTGGCCGATCGCCGCGCCCGCCCCGCCGTGGAGGGCGTCGGGGATCAGCTCGAGCACATCCGCTGGCCGCAGGGCCTCGCCGTCGGTCTCGCACAGGCGATCGCCCTCATCCCGGGCACCTCGCGCTCCGGCATCACCATCACCACGGGACTGCTGGCGGGCATCGACCGCGCCACCGCCGCGCGCTACTCGTTCCTGCTCGGCATCCCGATCACGGCCGCCGCCGGGCTCCTCAAGAGCGTGAAGCTGCTCGAGACCGGTGTGCCCGCCGGCGACGCCGGGCCCCTGCTCTTCGCCGTCTTCGTCTCCTTCGCCAGCGGCTGGCTCGCCGTCTGGTTCCTCGTCAACTACCTCAAACGCCGCTCCCTCCTCCCCTTCATCCTCTACCGCCTCCTCCTAGCCGCCACAATCCTCGTCGTCGCCCTCCGCTAAATCGTTCTCCCGCCGCTGCACGCGGGACTGCCACGCAGATCGATCCGATTAGCAGGCGTTCAAAAACCACAGGGCGCTGAGAACGGTGCAGATGCTAGGCGGCGACGAGTCGACGACTGAGGCGTAGGCCGCCTACGCCGCAGGGAGGAGCGAGGAGCCAACGACGCAGATGCGCCGTATCAGCGCCCGTACTACCCGGGACGGACGCGGTCGGGGACGGCGCGCGCGAGGCCGTCCAGCAGCCGCTCGCGCGTGAACGGCTTGGCGAGTACGACATTCACGTTGGGCGCCTGGCTCTCGTCGAGCTCGTCGGCCCATCCGGTGAGCAGGATGACGGGCAGCGTTCGCAGCTTCTTGATCTCCGAGGCGAGCGCGAGGCCCGTCATGCCAGGCATCCCGAGGTCGGTGATGACGACGTCGACGATCTCGCGCCGGAACAGCTCGATCGCCTCGCGGCCGGAGGCCGCCGTGAAGACCGTATGCCCGGCCGTGGCAAGCATCGCGCGCACCACGTCGAGCACCTCCGGCTCGTCCTCCACGGCGAGGATCCGCAGCGGATCGAGCGAGGGCAGGAAAGCGGGCGTGCGCGCCGCTTCCTCGGTGATCGACGGAAACGACAGCGTGAAGGTCGTGCCCACGCCCTCCGCACTCGAAAGGGAGATCGTCCCGCGGTAGCGGTTGATGATCTCCTGCGCCAGGCTGAGCCCGAGGCCGGTGCCGCCCTGGTTTCCCCTCGTGGTGAAGAAGGGCTCGAACACGAGCCGTTGCACCTCGGGGCTCATCCCCTTGCCGGTGTCGGCGATGGATACCACCGCGCGGTCGTCTTCGCCGCGCACGTGCAGGGTGAGGCGGCCGCCACCCGGCATCGCCGCCAGCGCGTTCTCGAGGATGTTGAGCAGCGCCTCCCGGATCTCGCTCGCCACCGCGAGGATGGCGGGCGCCGGCTCCGCCTTGAGGTCGATCTCGTAGCGGATGCCGCGCCGCGCCGCCTCGTTGTCCCACTGCGGTCGCGTGAGCGCGAGCAGCTGCTCGAGCACGTCGCGCAGCTGCACACCTTCCGGCCCCTTCACGCGGGCCGGGCGCGAGTACTCCTGCAGCCGCCGCACCGTCTCCACGCTGTCGGAGGCGCCCTGATTGATGACGTTGAGCGCGTGCTTGAGCTCGTCCGTCTCGATCGCCTCGTCGGCGGCGAGGCGTTCCAGGAGCATCTCCGTCCAGCCGAGCACCGGGGTGAGGCGGTTGTTGATGTTGTGCGCCACGCCCGCGGCGAGGGAGCCGAGGGTCCGGAACTTCTGCTCGCGGATGACCCGGAAGCGCAGCTCGTGCTCGCGGCTGATGTCGCGGAAGACACCGATGCGCTGCATGCCCTCGCGTCCCTGCAGGGTCGAAAACGTCACCAGCACCGGGCGGGGGTCGCCCGCCTTCGTGAGCAGCAGCAGCTCGCCCTGGAAGGCCGGCCCGCGCATCTGCCGCGTGAGGGAGCCGACGTCCTGGGCGCTGGCGAGAAAGCGCGTCCACGGCACGCCCGTGAGACCGTCGCCGGGAGCGCCGATCATCTCCTGGAAGGCACGGTTCGCGAAGACGATCTGGTCGTCACCGTCCACGACGATGACGCCCTCGCCGATGCGCCGCACCACGTCCGCGAGGTCACGCGCCTCGCTCTCCAGCCGGGCGTGCTGGATGGCCACCGCCACGCGATCGGCCACGATGCGCATGAGCCGCTCCTGGCGAGGGTCGAGCCGGCGCGAGCGCCGGGCCACTTCGATTACGCCCAGGGGCACGCCCGCCACGATGAGCGGGGCCACCATCAGCGAGCGAAAGCCTTCGCGGCGCACCGGCTCGTTCGCCGTGCGGGGGTCCTGGGAGGCGCCGTCGAGGATGAGGACGGGCGACTGCGTGGTGAGGGCGATGGAGGCGACGCCGACACCGAGGGGGACGGTGCGCGCGCTGATGTCCCCGCCCAGACCGACGGCGGCCCTTGTGCGGAGCAGGTGGTGCGCCTCGTCGATGAGCAGGATGGTGGCGGCGTCGGCGCTGAAGACCTCCACGGCCACCTCGACCACCCGCTGCAGGAGCACATCGAGAGTGACCGCGGTGAGGGCCGCCTGCGCGATGGTAGCGAGCGCTTCCATCTCGCCCGTGCGCCGCGAGAGCAGCCGGCGCGTCACGAGCGTGCGCGTGCGCGCCACCAGCTCTTCGGGCAGGAAGGGCTTCGTCATGTAGTCGTCGGCGCCGTCACGCAGCCCGCGCACACGCGCGGACACGCTCGCGAGCGCGCTCAGCACGAGCACCGGAATGTCGGCAAGCTCGGCGCGACTGCGCAGCCGCTCGATGACCTCGTAGCCGCTCATCCCCGGCAGCATGAGGTCGAGCACGAGAAGGTCGACGTCAGGCGTGGCGTCGAGGGCCTCGAAGGCCGCCTCACCCGTGAGCACGGAGGTGACCTCGTAGCCTTCCGCCTCCAGCAGATCGCGCAGCAGCGCCGAGGTATCGCGGTTGTCCTCGACGACGAGGATGCGGCCGGACTCTGCGCCCGTGGTCATCGAGAGCCTACCCCTTGGGGTTCTAGCGTCGCTGTGATGAGTCGCGCCATGTCCTCCAGCGTAAAGGGCTTGGCGAGGTACGCGTCGCAACCGGCGTGCAGCGCCGCCTCCCGCTCCTGGGGCCGGGACAGCGCGGACACGGCGATGATCGGAACCGACGAGGTGCGCGGGCTCTGCCGCAGCCGGCGCGCGACCTCCCACCCGCTGAGACCGGGCAGCATGAGGTCCAGGAGGATCAGCGCCGGCGGATGCTGCGCGGCCACGAACAGACACTGCTCGCCGTCGTCGCACACGCGCGCCTGACCGCCGAGGATGTCCTCGATCACCGTGCGCATCAGATCCTGGTTCTGCTTTTCGTCCTCCACGATGAGCACGGGGCGGCCGCCGAGCACGCGCTCGAACATCGCGGGCACGGGCTGGAGCGTGACCTCCTCACGCGGCAGCGGGTCCGCCGCCACCGGCAGCGTGAAGGTGAAGCGGCTGCCGAGGTTCACGCCTTCGCTCTCGGCGCGCACGACGCCGCCGTGCAGCTCCACGAGGCGTCGCACGATGGCAAGGCCGAGGCCGGAGCCGCCGTGGCGCCGCCGCATGGGCGCTTCCACCTGGTAGAACGGATCCCAGATCCGTACCAGCTCGTCCTTGGCCACACCCACGCCGGTGTCCTCCACCGTCACCCATACCTGGTCGCGGTGACGCCCCCCGTGTACGGTCACCGACCCACCCGTCGAGGAAAACTTCACCGCGTTGCCGATGAGGTTGACGAGAATCTGTTGCAGTCGCGCGGGATCGGCGGTCACCGGCGGCAGGTGGGGCGGCAGCGAGTTCGTGATGCGCAGCTGCTTGGCCTGCGCGGCGACGGAGATCACCGCGATGACCTGATCGACGGCGCCGTGCAGGTCCGTGGGCCGCGGCTGCAGCTCGACACGGCCCGCCTCGAGGCGTGAGACGTCCAGCAGATCGTTGATGAGATCGGTCAGGCGCTGGGCGCTCCGGAAGATGGCGTCCTGGTGCTCCAGCTGCTTGGGGCTGAGGGTGCCGTGCACCTGCCGGCTGAGCAGCCGGCTGTAGCCGATGATGGCCGTGAGGGGCGTGCGCAACTCATGGCTCACCATGGCCAGGAACTCGGACTTGAGCTCGTCCAGCCGCCTCAGCTCCTCGTTGACCTGGGCGAGCGCCTTCGCCTCGCGATCCTTCTGCGCGTAGCCCGTCTCGTACTCGCGCACCATGTTCACGCTTTCGATGAAGATCGCGTAGCGCCGGTGCAGGAGCAGAAAGGCGACGGTGGCGGCCGCTGCCACCCAGTCCACCGCGATGAGCATCGCCACCGTATTCCCCTGCATCTCCGCGGGCGCGGCCGCCCACACGCGCACCGCGGCGTGGGCGCCGATCGCCAGGAAGACGAGGCAGAAGACGGCACCGAGCGGCTCCAGCTTCGGGGCAGGACGGCGCCGGATGGCGGCGACGATGAGCGCGGCGACGCCCAGGGCCGATGCAGCGAGTACGCCGTTGGCGAGCCGGTAGAGTATTTCCGCTGTCACGTAAGGCACATGGGCGGTCGGTTGGCTCCTCGCCTTTCATGATACACACGCCGTCACAGGGCCAAGCACGACTTCGACGCGCCGCAGAGAAAATTTTTTCCAGTCACGTAGAAACGGGGACAACGGTCGCGTGCGACCACACTCCCGCTGCCGTCGGCAGCACCTCCACCGTTACAACGGCGCCGACACGCGTCACCGCCCTGACGCGTGAACGTCCGACGCGTGAGATTGAAATTCCCGGCGTGAATCGCATATAGCTGAAAGAGTGGTGATTTTAGCCGAGACGATTCGGCACGGTGGTTGCTATCACTCCTCTCGTGCTTAGAACACGCCCCGTATGGATGCGCGGTCTGCGACTGTACTCGACAGCTCTGGGAAGGCCGTCCCGGATGTACGACGAGCGCGACGAGAGCGACGATCTGCTGGACGCGCGCATTCACGCGCGCTCGCGCTTCCGGAGTGTGGAGGATCCCGATCGCTTCGCCGTGTACTCCGTGCACGACGCGGCGGGACACGAGTGGCACGACCCCACACCCGACCCGGGCGATCACACGCTCGTCGTGGTTCGTGAGTTCCGGCGGGTGCCGCTGCACGCCTCCGCCCTCGCGCTGATGCTCTTCACCGCCCGTGGTGGCCGCTCCGCGCCCGTGCTTGCGGAGCTCGCGCATTTCGTCGAGCGCGCGGTCAGCCTGTACCAGCCCGCGTACCTGCTGCTCGCCCATTCTCTCGAGCAGCCGCGGATCGCCACCCTGCTCATGGGCGTGCACGAGTGCGCCGCGCTCCAGGCCGCCATCCCCAGCGCCTTCAGCATCGACGCCCTCCTACCGGAGCTGGCCCCGTCCCTGGCGCACGAGCCCGAATGGTACTCCTACTACCCCGACGACATCTCAGCCCGCGCCGAAGCGCTGTCGGAAGTCTCCCCCTACGCCGTCTAGTCGCAGCACCACAGGCTAACCGAACTCCTCGCAACGGATACCCGTCCCCTAGTTCACCCTCAACGGCCGTGCGGTTGGCGGGGGCGGGTGGGGCTTCGGGGTGCTGAGAGCCGTTTCCCTCCCAACTAGAACCGCACATCCGCGTGCCGATGGAGCCCAGCCGCCGTCGGTCGAATCGGCCACCATCCACGTGGTCGCAGCACCCCCCAGCGCCCCCCGCCCCCCCCGCCCGCACGCGCCTACATCGAAGCGTGAAGCTTGACGACCTCGACGAGTAGACGTGCGGTTGACACCATGTCCTTGGTATCGACCCACTCGTTGACGGTGTGGATCTCCCGCATGCCGCAGCCGAGATTCGCGACCTCGATCCCCCGCCCGGTGAAGACGTTCGCGTCTGATCCGCCGCCCGTGGAGCGCGTCCGGAAAGGAGCGCCGAGGGCCCGGCACGCCGTCGCCACCAGCCGCACGATGGCCGTGTCGTCGGGGACGTCGAGCCGGTCGTAATCGCGATGGATCTTGGACTCCACCCGCGCGGTGTGCTCGCGCCCGGCCACCGTCACACGATGACGGGCGGCCGCCTGCTCGAAGCACTCGCGCATGTGCGCCGTCTGCGTCTCCAGCCCCTCCGCGCTCAGGCTGCGGGTCTCGGCGCGCAGGGTGACACGGTTGGGGATGATGTTGGAGGCCAGTCCGCCTTCGATGCGTCCGATGTTCGCCGTCGTCTCCGCGCTCACCCGCCCCAGCCGCATGGCGGCGATCGCTTCCGCGGCCACCCGGATGGCGCTGATCCCCTCCTCGGGGGCGATCCCCGCGTGCGCTTCGAGGCCGTGCACGGTGAACGACATGCGGTTGGCGGCGGGCGCGCGCGTGATCAGCTCGTGCACGCCGTCGCAGTCGAGCACGAGGCCCGTGCGCGCGCGCAGCCGGCCCACGTCGAAGTGCTTGGCCCCCACGAGGCCCATCTCCTCGCAGATCGTGAGCAACACGTCGATGGGGCCGTGCGCGATCCGCTGCTCGCGCAGCGCGCGCACTGCTTCCAGGATGGCCACGATGCCGGACTTGTCGTCACCGCCGAGGATGGTGGTGCCGTCCGACCTGATGATGTCGCCGTCGACGACGGGGCGAATGTTCTCCCCCGGCACCACCGTGTCCATGTGCGCGCACAGCAGGAAGGGCGCGGCGTCGGGCGCCGAGCCCGGAAAGCGCGCCACGAGGTTGCCGGTGTCGCTGCCGATCTTGTCTCCGGCATCGTCGACCTCGACGGAAGCGCCCATGCCCTCCAGCACCGCCGTGAGCCGCCTGGCCACCGTCCCCTCACGCTTCGACACCGAGGAGATCTGCACGAGCTCCAGGAACTCGTCCTTGACACGCGACGCATTCACCATGTGCAGTCTCCTAGGACAACCACCGCTTCAGCCAGTCGCGGCTGGCTTCGGCGGCGAGCGTGCGATGCGCGGGATCGGTGAGACGGTGATCGCCGCCCGGAATGACCAGCAGCTCGCAGGGCTCGGCGGCCTGCGCGTACAGCTGCGTGCCGTGGTCGAGTCCCACCACGTCGTCCGCCTCGCCGTGCACGATGAGATGTCTTGCCACGCCCTTGGGCGCGAGCGCGTAGCGCCCCCCCATGTACTCGAGCGCGAAGGGCACGCCGAGGCCACGGCTCTCCTCGAGGTCGTCGTTGGCGAGATCGGTGAGGCTGGCAGGCGCGTTCCACGTCACCACGGGGTCGCCCGCTCGCCGCGCGGCCACGAAGAGCGCCACGAAGCCACCGAGGCTCGAGCCCAGGAAGCCGAAGCGGCCGTCGAGGCGCGGGTGGGATTGCAGCACCGCGGCCACCGCCTCCACGTCCTCGATGCGGGTGGCGATCGTCATCTCCTCTTCCACGCCGCTCGACTCACCGCAGCCGCGGAAGTCGAACCGCGCCAGGGCCAGCCCCGCCGCCGGCAGCGTCGCCCCCAGCAGCAGGTACTTGTCGCTGTCCTTGGAGGCGCGCAGCCCGTGACAGGCGATGACGCAGGGAACGCGCCCCGTGCCCTCGGGAAGGTGCACGGCCAGCGCGAGCTTGCCGTCGGCAAGCGCGACGGTGTGCCGCTCGGCGAGGATCACGCCCAGACGAGATCGAAGAGACGGCAGGCGTTGGACGACAGCTCGAACATCGTGTCCTCGACGGGCAGGCACTTGATCTTCGCCACTTCCTCGGCGACACGAGCGGCCAACCACGGCCCGGAGTCGAGGCCGGCGAACTCGCCCCCGTATTTCCACGGCGCATCGCTCTCCACCAGCAGCGAAGCGAGCGGGACCGCCTCCACCATCTCGCGGTCGCGCTCGCGGTAGACCACCTCGGGGGACACGGAGACGAGGTAGCCGGCGGCCACGATGTCGCGGGTGACGTCGGCGGGCGCCTTGTGCCAGTGGAAGACCGCACGCTCGACGTGGTGGCGTTTCAGCGCCTCGAAGGCGCCCACGGCCGCGCCGTGAGGAGCGTGCAGCGACACCGCGAGGTCGAAGCGCGCGGCGAGCGACAGCAGGCGGTCCAGGCGCGCGCGGCCGCGAGTCATGCGCTCGGCAGCATCGGCGGCGCCTGCCAGCGAGTACCAGGGCAGGCCGATCTCGCCGAGGCCGACGATGTGGGCCTGGTGCTCCGTAACCTGAAACTCCACCGTCTCCAGCTCCGCGTCACTGAGCTGCGTCCAGTCGGGATGGAAGCCCAGGCACGCCCAGACGCCCTTCGGCTCCGCCATCGCCGCCGCCAGCGTGCGCTCGTTGCTGTCCGGATCGCACCCGACGCCGATGACGCCCCACACGTCATGGGCGTGGCTCGTGCGGAGGGCGGCGCGGACATTCGCGAACGCCGGATCGTGCAAGTGGCAATGGCTGTCGATGATCATAGGGAGTGGCTCCTAGTTGCCTGCCACGACCATGCGGCCGATCTTCACGGTCGGCGCCGACGTGCGGTCCCGCAGCACGAGATCGTTGCCGATGCCATCGATACGGTCGAACATCTCCAGCAGATTGCCCGCCACCGTCACCTCTTCCACCGGATACGCGAGCTCGCCGTTCTCAATCCACATGCCGCTGGCGCCGCGCGAGTAATCCCCGGTGACGCCGTTGACGCCGAAGCCGATGAGCTCGGTGACGTAAAAGCCATTGGCGACGGAGCGGATGAGCTCGGCGGGGGAGGCGGTCCCCGGCCGCAACGTCAGATTCGTGGTGGCCACGCCCACGCCGCTGCCGTCGCGGGCGGCGTGGTGCGTGGAGCGCATGCCGAGCTTGCGCGCGCTGTAGGAGTCGAGAAGGTAGGACTCCAGCACGCCCTCGTTGACGAGCACCGTGCGGCGTGTGGCGAGCCCCTCGCCGTCGAACGGCCGCGAGCCGAGCGCGCGCGGCAGCAGGCCATCGTCCACGATGGTGACGGCGGCGGCGCCGATGCGCGTGCCGAGACGGTCGAGCAGAAAGGACGCGCGCCGGTACAGGCTGGGCCCGCTTGCCGCCCCCGCGATGGCGCGGATGAGGCTGGCCGCGGTGTCGGGATCGAAGATCACCGGCACTTCCGTGGTCTTCATCTTGCGCGCGCCGAGCCGGCGCAGCGCCCGCGCGGCGGCGATGCGGCCGATGGACTCCGGGTCCTCGACGGCGGCGCGATGGCGCGCGGTGGAATACCACGAGTCACGCTGCATCTCACCGTCCTGCGCCGCCACCGGCGACACGGTGACGCCGAAGTGCGAGGTCTCGTAGCCGCGCGCGAAGCCGTGCGAGGTGGCATACGCATAGTGCGCGTGGTGGTCGAAGTACTCGGCGCCTTCCGAGTTGCTGATACGCGGATCCACCGCGAGGGCGGCCGCCTCCGCGCGGCGCGCGATCTCGATCTTCTCCTCCGGGGTGCGCGTGTCCACACCGCGGTCGACGAGCTCGAGGTCCGGCACGTCGCCTATGAGGTCGCCCGCGTCCGGCAGCCCCGCGTGGAGATCCTCGGCGGTGATGCGCGACAGCGCGGTGGCTTCGTCCACCACTCGCTCCAGCGAGTCGCGGGAGAGATCGGAGGTCGACGCCGCCGCCGAGGCCTTGCCGGAGAAGACGCGCAGCGAGAGGCGCTGCTCGCGGGAATGCGTGACCGTGTCCACCTGCCCGAGGCGGACGGACGCCGCGAAGTGCGTCTCCTCGATGAGGAAGCCGTCGGCGGCGGTAGCACCGCGCGCTTTGGCCCGCTCCAGCACCGAGACGAGAAGGCCGGTATCGATCACACCTGCGTCCCGCCCACCGTCATGCCGTCGATCCGGATGGTGGGCAGGCCCACCCCTACCGGCACGGACTGGCCGTCCTTGCCGCACGTGCCGATCCCCTCGTCGAGGGCGAGGTCGTGGCCGACGCGACTGACGCGCGTGAGCGCATCGGGGCCGTTGCCGATCAGTGTCGCGCCCTTGACTGGTGATGTGATCTTGCCGTCCTCGATGCGGTAAGCCTCGCTCGCCGAGAAGACGAACTTTCCGTTCGTGATATCCACCTGCCCGCCACCGAACGACACCGCGTACAGCCCGTCCTTGACGGAGCGCACGATGTCTTCCGGATTATCCTGCCCTGCGAGCATGAATGTGTTCGTCATCCTCGGCAGCGGCGGGTGCGCGTAGGACTCGCGCCGTCCGTTCCCCGTCGCCGTCATGCCCATCAGGCGCGCGTTGAGCCGGTCCTGCATGTAGCCCATGAGGATGCCGTTCTCGATGAGCACGGTGCGGCCCGTGGGCGTGCCCTCGTCGTCGACGTTGAGCGAGCCGCGCCGATTCATGATGGTGCCGTCGTCCACCACCGTCACCAGCTCTGAGGCGACCTTCTGGCCGAGCCGTCCCGCGAAGGCCGACACGCCCTTGCGATTGAAGTCGCCCTCGAGCCCGTGACCGATCGCCTCGTGGAGCAGGATGCCGGGCCAGCCCGGCGCCAGCACCACCGTCATCGTCCCCGCGGGCGCGTCCACCGCCGACAGCTTCAGGACCGCCTGGCGCGCCGCCTCCGTGGCGAACCGCTTCCAGCGCTCGCCCTCGAGAAAGAAGTCGAAGGCAACGCGGCCGCCGCCGCCATAGCTGCCGATCTCCCGCTTGGCGCCGTCCTCGGCGATCGCGGTCACGTTGAGCCGCGTGAGCGGCCGCACGTCACCCACCGTCCACCCGGAGGCGGTGGCGATGAGCATCACCACTTCCTCGCTGGTGAGCGTGGCGATCACCTGCTTGACGCGCGGATCGGCCGCGCGTGTGGCGGCATCGATCTTTCGCAGCAGCTCGAGCTTGCGCGCCAGCTCGGTGACGATGGGAGGCTCGATCAGGTTGTAGAGGTCATGCGGGCGGCCGCGACTGGGCACCGCCACCACCGCCGACTCGCTCGCACGGTCGGCGATCGCCCGCGCCTGGCGCGCCGCCTCCTCGAGGTTGCCCACGGCGAGGTCGTCCGTGTGCGCGTAGCCCGTGCGCGTGCCGGACTGGGCCCGGATGCCGGCGCCCTGGCTGACATGGCGAGAGGCCTTTTTGACAACGTTTTCCTCGAGTACGAGCTCTTCGTTAACACGGTACTCGAGGTAGATGTCGGCGTCGTCGACCTTGCCCGCGAGGTTGGAGCCGAGCAGCCGCTCCATGAGGTTTGGCGTGACGTTGAAGCGGTCCGAGAAGAAGCGCTCCGGACGGCTATGCGTGATCTCTGTCATTGAGTCTCCTGACTGGCCTTTCGGAGCGTCCAATCCTAACGCGCCCCCTACCTCACCCCGAAGTTTTTCGGGCGGACATGCCACCACACCATTGTATCGGGGGCAGGAAGGATCAACGCCGCTCTCACTTGGGGCTATCGCGGCCGCCCTGCCGGGCGTATTACGAGGATGGAGTGCTGACATGATCCAGCCCGGAGATGCTGCCCCTGACTTTTCATTGCAAGCGGTCCACCGCGAGGGGACCGTGTCGCTCTCGGATTATCGCGGCCGCTCCCCCGTCCTTCTCGCGCTCTTTCGAGGCTTCTACTGCCCATTCTGCCGGCGCCAGATGGGTCTGCTCGCGGCCGCGACCGACAAGCTCAAGGACCAGGGACTGGAAGTTCTCGGCGTGGCGGCGGCGGACCCTGCCCGCGCGCGCCTGTACTTCGATGCGCGACGCTTGCGCCTGCCGATGGCCGCGGATCCCGCCCTCACGACATATCGCGCCTATGGGCTCGGTCAGATGGCCAGGACACCGGAAGCGGGAGAGATGATCGACGCGGCGGCCACCCGATGGCTACGGCAGCTCTCCATTCCCTTCACGGCCGGCGATGCGAGAAGGGCGCTCGACCAGTCCGACGGCTTCGCTCCCGCCGATAGCGACCGCGCCGATCGGGAACGTCACCAGATCCAGATGACCGGGCAGTTCCTCGTCGACGCGGACGGCATCGTGCGCTGGTGCCACATCGAGGACCGCGACGGGTACGCAACGTTTCCAGACGAGAAGATGCTGCTCTCGCTTGCAGCGCGATTGACACGGTAACCGGCTCAGCCGAGCTCGGCGAGCAGCGCCTTTGCGGCGCGCAGATCCTCCGTGTCGAAACCTTCGGTGAACCATCCGTAGACGGCGGCGAGCGTCTGCCGGGCGGGCTCGCGCAGCCCCCGCCGCTGAAGGAGACGGGCGAGGCTCATGGCCGCGCGCAGCTCGAGAGATTTCTCGCCGCGCTCGCGAGCCAGGTCCAGCGCGCGGCGGAAGCTCCGATCGGCCGCGTCCTCGTCAGGCGGGAACCGTCGCAGGAGCAGCTCGCCTTCCAGGCGATGCAGCTCGGACGCGAAGATGGTGTCGCGGTGCCGCTCGGGAATCGAGCCCAGGACCAGCAGACCTTCGTCGGCGAGTCCCGCTGCGGCGTAAAGATCAGCGAGGATGCAGCGGCACAGCAAGTACCGCCAGGCGGCTTCGGGCACCGCCTCCAGTTGACGCTGCAAGTCGGCGAGCGCCTGCCCATCGAGGCGATCGCCGCGCGCGGCCGGCAGCAGCACGATGGCGGCATCGCTCCACCCCGGGAACTGGTGCTCTCGCACCAGTGACGCCAGCCGCTCGACCGCCACGATGGTCCCTTCCCGGTCACCTCGCTGATGAGCCACCCATGACGCGTACCAGTACGCGGCCGTTTGTGTCAGCGGATGCTGGAGCCGGTCGGCGAGACGGAGGCTGTCCTGGATGCCGCTGAGGGCACGATCGGGATGGCCGAGCAGCCAGTGGTTCGCCGCCATCTGGTACCGGCAGCAGACGCCGGGGTCGTGACCGCCGTACACGAGCGCCTGTGCGGAATGCTGCTCGACATCGTAGAGGGCGACGCCGTGCTCGGCATGAACGACCGCCTCCGCCGGCCGGCCCATTGCCGTGAACGTGGCCCACAGAGCGTGGTACGCCTCCACGAGGTGGCCGGTGTCATCGCCGCTCCGGGCCGCCTCGAGCAGCCGCTCCCCGGCGTCCAGGGCCGCCGCGTATTCGCCGCGCGAGTAGCTGACAAACCAGAGTCCCCACAGCACGGGAAAGCGGCGGGACGTGTCCCCGACGCGATCGACCAGCTCGAGCGCGCGCGTGTAGGAGGTCTTCACTTCCAGCGATATCTGGCCATGGACGGCGACGAGCGCGGGACCGATGCCGATGCGCGTGTCGAGTGCCGCCGTCAGCGTTTCCGTCGTTTGCGGCAGCTCCTCGAGCAGCGCGAGCGCCTGCTCGAAGAACGCCACCGCCGGTCGGTTGGCGGAACGCGCCACCGCCTTCGCCCCCGCGTCGCGCAGGTACTGCACCGCCTTGCGCGGGAGCTCCCCTCGCGTGGCGTGATGGGCGAGCAGCTCGACGTGCTCGTCCAGGCGGCCCTCGTGGACCCGCTCCAGCGCCTCCACGATCGCAGCGTGAAGCTGGCGGCGGCGCTCGCCGACGAGACTCGAATACGTCACCTCGTGGGTGAGCGCGTGCTTGAAGGTGTACTCGAGGTCGGGGAACAGCGCCGTCTCGTAGAGGAACTCGCCGGCCTGAAGCTGAGCGAGGTGTGCGCGCAACGAGTCGGCATCGAGGCCGGCCACCGCCTGCAGGAGGACGAACGGCACGTCCTTGCCCACGACGGAGGCCGCCTGGAGCAGCCGCTTCTGCTCCGGGGGAAGGCGGTCGATGCGGGAGGCCAGGATCGCTTGCACGGTGGCCGGCACCTGGACGCTGTCGAGAGATTTCACGAGCCGGTAGCCGCCCCGCTCGCCGACGAGCACACGCGTCTCCACGAGCGACCGCACGCTCTCTTCGAGAAAGAGCGGATTGCCCGCGGTGCGCTCGATGAGGAGCGGCCGCAGCGCCGTCACGCTGGCGTCGTCGCCGAGCAGCGTCGTGAGCAGCTCTTCGGCGCTGTCCCGCCGCAGCGCGTCGATGCGAAGCTGGCGGTAGTACGTCTTGCGCGCCCAGCCGTGCTCGTACTCCGGCCGATAGTTGACGGCGAGCAGGATGGAGGCGGTGGGCAGGCTTTCGACGAGGCCGTCGAGAAACGCCTGTGTCTCCGCGTCCACCCAGTGCAGGTCCTCGAAGACCACGAGCAGCGGCTGCACGCGGCTCTCCCGCAGCACGAGCCGGCGGCTGGCTTCCAGCGCGCGCTGTCGCCGCTGGGCGGGCTCGAGCGAAAGGAATGCCTGGTCCTCGCCCAGCGCGTTGAGCAGCCAGAGCACCGGCGGCACGTATTCCTTCAGCCCTTCGTCGAGCGTGAGCATGGTGCCGGCGACCTTGGCCCGTACGGAGCGCGTGTCGTCCCGATCGTCGATCTTGAAGTAACCCTTCAGGAGGTCGATGAGCGGCATGAAGGCGGAGGCCTTGCCGTAGGACACGGAGACGCTTTCGAGGACGAGCCAGCCGTGCGTGCGGTGCGAATGGATGAACTCGTAGAAGAGCCGGGATTTGCCGACGCCGGGCTCGCCCACGACCGCCACCGTCTGGCCGTGGCCGTGCTGCACCTGGTCGACGGCGGCCCGGAGCTGGTCCATCTCGGTATCGCGGCCGACGAAGCGCGTGAGGCCGCGGGCGGCGGAGGCCTGAAGGCGCGTGCGCACGGCGCCGGCGCTGATGAGCTCGTAGACGTCGACGGGCTCGCTCAACCCTTTGACGGGTATCAGCCCCAGCGGCTTGACCTGGATCCAGCCCTCGGCCAGGCGCAGCGTGGCGCCGGTGAGCCGGATGCTGCCGGGGGTCGCGAGCTGCTCCATGCGCGCCGCCAGATGTGTCGTCTGGCCCACCGCCGAGTAGTCCATGCGCAGGTCGCTGCCGATCGAGCGCACCACGACCTCGCCCGAGTTCACACCGACGCGGATCTGGACCTCGATCCCCTGCGTGCGCCGCAGCTTCTCCGTGTAGCGGCGCAGCGCCTCCTGCATCCGCAGCGCCGCGTAACACGCGCGCACCGCGTGATCCTCATGGGCGAGCGGGGCGCCGAAGAGCGCCATGATCCCGTCGCCCATCACCTGGTTCACGGTGCCTTCGTAGCGGTGAACCGCTTCCATCATGAGATCGAGAACGGGATCGAGCAGCTTGCGCGCGTCTTCGGGGTCGCGTTCCGCGAGCAGCTCCATGGACCCCTTGACGTCCGCGAACAGCACCGTCACCTGCTTGCGCTCGCCTTCCAGGCTGTTCCTGGAGGTGAGAATCCTGTCGGCGAGATGCTTGGGCGTGTAGGCGTCGGGCGCCGCGAGGGCAGGGGCGCTGGCGCCCGCGCCCACCGGGTGCGCACATTCCAGACAGAACTTCGCGGAGGCGGGGAGCTGGGTGCCGCAGCTCGCGCAGCGGGCCGCCAGCGGAGCCGCGCACTCCAGACAGAACTTCGCCTGCGGGGGATTCTCGGTCTTGCAGCGGGAACAGACGAGGGCGCTCGGTGTCATCGGTCCTGGTATTCCTGCACGATCTCATGAATGCGCCGCAGCCCGGCGAGCAGGGACGGGTCCGGGGACAGGATGTCCTCACCGGCAACTTCGTAGATCCGTCCTGCCTTGACGGCGTCCACCTCCTGCCACCCCGCCCGCCCCGCGATGGCGGCGGCGTTGACCGGCTTGCCGCACCACGACGCCAGGATGATGTGCGGATTCCGGCGCGCCACCTCATCCGCGCTCACCACCCTGCCCCGCGCATTGGGCTGCTCGCGGAGCTCGGTGAAGATGTCGCGGCCGCCTGCCATCTCGATCAGCTCGGAGACCCAGCGGATGCCGGCGATGAGGGGATCCATCCACTCCTCGAAGTAGACGCGCGGACGGTGGGGCCACACGGAGGAATACTCCCGCACCTGCTTGATCTCGTCGCGCATGTCCTGGACCAGCGCGCGCGCCTGCTCCTCGGCACCGAGGGCGCCGCCGACCAGCAGTATTGCGCGCAGGACGTCGTCGACGGAGCGCTGGTTGGTGCAGAGGACGGTCACGCCCGCTCCGATGAGCTCGCTCACGATGTCTCGCTGCAGATCGGAGAAGGCGAGGACGAGATCGGGCTCGAGGGCGAGGATCTTGTCCGCGCGGAAGGTCGTGAAGCCGCCCACCTTGGCCTTCTCCCGCGCCGCCTCGGGCCGGCGCGCGGTGCCCGGCACGCCCACCACGCGTTCTCCGGCGCCGAGTAGAAACGCGATCTCGGCCGTCTCGGCGGTCAGGCACACGATGCGCTGCGGGAAGTCGACCGCCGTCTTTCCGTACATGCCGCTAGTACAAGGACGCGATGCCGCCCATGCGCATCACGAGGTCGAGGAAATCGTTGCGGCCGATATTCTGCCGGTACCACTCCGTGCCGGGGGCGGTCTCCTTGCCCTCCTCGTCGAACGCCGTCTGATCCTTGGGCAACCCGTCCGCGCCCACGCTCATCACGAGGCGGCGACGGCCCATGGAATCGAAGAAGACCATCGGGGCCGCCAGCTTGCCGTTCTTGAACGTGGCCTCCGCAAGCATCTTGCCGTTGGGATAGAGCGCGCGGAAGCGGCCGTCGAGCACGCCCGCCCGGAACTCGGCTTCACCGCTCTTCGACCCGCTTTGGTGGTACCCGACCCACGTGCCCTCCGGCCTCCCGTCGCGGTACGCACCCTCGAGGGTGCCGTCGCGCGACCACATGCGGAAGGGGCCATGCTTCGTGCCCTTGCCGTCGGTGCGGGCGCACCAGTCTTCGTTGGTCCACGACGAGCGCGAGCTTCTCTCCACCGATCCCCCCGGACACTTCAGATCGGCCCCCGCCGCGCCCGCCGTACCCGCCATGGCGAGGACGAGTGCGATGACGTTTCGTGCGAGACCGGCCTCAGCCTTCATACGTCTCCCGCTTTGCAATCCCGCGCTGGAAGGTCAGGTACGCCTCGCGCGTCATGGACGGCTTCGCCTTCGCGAGGACGTCGCGCGCGCCCGCGGCGCCATTGGCGAGCAGATCGACGGCCATGGCGGCAAGCGCCTTGGCGTTCGTCACGTAGGCGAGCGTGTTGTCCACGATCCGGTAGTCGGCGGCGTGGCCGGAGCCCTGGGCGCCGCCGATGTAGGGATGCAGCACGGGCATCACCATGCTGAGATCGCCCATGTCGGTGGAGCCCGTGCGGTGACCGATCTGCCGGTAGTGCTCCTCACCGACGAGACTCGTGGCCGTGTCCTTGAAGAGCCGCGCCATGTTCTGGTCGCACGTCATCGGCATGTAGCCGGGAAGCGTCTCGATCTCGACCTTGGCACCGAGCGCGAGCGCCCCCGCGCGAAAGGCCCGGTCGACCTTCTTCTCGGCATCGAGGATCGCCTCCACCGTTCTGCCGCGCACGTACGTCTCCAGGCGCACGTCGCCGGGGATGACGTTCACCTGCGAGCCACCGTGCGTGATGATCGGATGCACGCGGATGGTGTCCTCGTCCCGAAAGGTCTCGCGAATGGCGTTGAGCGCGGTGAGTCCCACCTGCGCGGCGTAGAGCGCGTTGATCCCCATGTGAGGGGCGCCGCCCGCATGCGCGGCCTTGCCGACATAGCGGATGGTTTTCACGATGCAGCCGTTGTTGGAGG
>JBKKCN010000731.1:0-7101 GCA_046712525.1 Candidatus Rokuibacteriota bacterium | reverse complement strand
ACGTTGAGCACGACGTGCCCGAGCTTGCGCACGGTGAAGCTCAGCGGAGTTCCGGACGTCATCGTGTCTCCTCCGCCAGCACGCGCCGGCCCATCGGTGTGTCGGCGAGGTGGAAGAACGCCAGCATGTTGCCGGCCGCGATCTTGAACGCCTCGTCCTCGGGCACGCCCGCGAAGAGCCGCTCCGCGAAGGGACGCGTGTTCGGCCAGTCGCACTCGATGTGCGGGAAATCGGTCGCGAACATGATGTGCTCGACGCCCATGTGGTGCCGCAGCTCCACCGCCACGCGCTCCACGTGCTGCACGCTGAAGAAGATGTGACGGCGGACGTAGTCGCTGGGCGGCTGCTTCAGCGGCTTGAAGTTCAGCAGGCGCTCGGCCCAGTGGCGATGTCGCTCGTACCAGTAGTCGGCTTCCTCCATCCAGAAGGGCACCCAGCCCAGCCGCGTCTCCGCGAAGAAGATCTTGAGATCCGGGAGGCGGTCGAAGACACCAGACAGGATCAGCTGGGCGAGGCTCATGGCGGGTGCGGTGCCGAGGAAGGGCAGCGCCACCCACTCCACGATCTTTCTCGGCCCCAGCTTCTTGAGCACCTCGGCATCGACGCCCGGGTATTCGAACGTCGGCTGCGACGCGCGCGGTCCCAGGCGATCGAAGGCGACGTGCACCGTGAGCGGCATCTTCATGTCGATGGCGGCTGCCCAGAAGCGGTCGTCCTCGAGCGTCGGATACGATTTGCCGCTCGGGAACACGCCCAGGTTGACGCCCTTCAGACCGAGCCGCGCGCAGTGGTGAAGCTCGGCAATGGCGTCGTCGACGTTCGTCCACGGGATGACGCCCATGCCGATGAGACGGTCGCGGGAGATCGCGCAGTACTCCTCGCCCAGCCAGTCGTTGTACGCGCGCACCACCGCGCGGTATGCGTCGTCGTCGGTCATCGCGCGCCAGAGCCGGGGGCCGACCTGCATATTTGGGAAGAGCACCTCGGCGTGCAGGCCGTCCAGGTCCTGCTCCTCCAGACGCTGCTCGGGCGGTCCGACGCCCGCCGTGCCGTCCACCGTCACGCCGAAGGGCTGCCACGTCTCGTTGGTGCGGCCGGCCCTGAGGTCGAGGAAGGGGACGGGATAAGGCGGCTGTCCCTCCACGAGGATCGCGTCGCCACCGTCCGGGAGCTTGATCGTGCGCGGCGCCTTGTCACGGTGCTGCGCCGGCATGCGCGGCGTCCAGCGCTCGGGGCGGACCTCCAGGTGACCGTCGCTCGAGATCAGGCGCGAAAGCACGGATGCGGCCATGGGCGGCGCTCCTTTTCGTCGGGCGTCGCGAGTGTACCATCGCGCGCAGACGGCGCGGGCGGACCCCAGGGAGGCAACGCGATGGGCGAGATTCTCGGCCTCGGCGTGACTCACGTTCCACTGCTGGCAGGTCGCGACGCGGACATGACGCGCATCCTGCGGCGCATCCTCAAGGGTCCGGGCCTTCCCGAGCGCTATCGGCGTCCCGAGGGTTGGCCCGAGGCGATGCGGAAGGACTGGGCCGACGACGAAGGCCTCGCGGCGGCCGGCCGGCATCGCGAAGCCCTCGTCGCAGAGTTTCGCAAGGCGCGGCGGGTGCTCGATGAGTTCGCGCCGGACTTCGTCATCGTCTGGGGCGACGACCAGTACGAGAACTTCAAGGACGACATCTTCCGCCCTTTGCGTGCTGGCCTACGACGCCATCGAGCACCGGCCTTGGGAGGCCGCGCCCTGGCCCAACGTCTGGGACGAGCCGAAAGAGCACCACGTTCGTCTACAAGGGCCAGCGCGCCGCCGCGACGGCGCTCGTGGGGGGCATGATCGAGGAAGGCTTCGACCTCTCGTACGCGTACCGGCCGCTGCACCACCCGATCGGCCACGCGTTCATCAACACGCTGCTGTTTCTGGATTACGACCGCGAGGGCTTCCCCTACCCCGTCATCCCCTTCCAGGTGAACTGCTACGGGCGGCGGGTCATCTCGCAGCACGGCAACACCAGCGGCCTCGCGCAGGCGCCGGGCGAGGACGCGCTCGATCCGCCGTCACCGTCGCCGTGGCGGTGCTTCGATCTCGGCCGCGCCGTGGCGCGGGTGATGGCGCGCAGCCCGTGGCGCGTGGCGCTCATCGCCTCCTCGAGCTGGTCCCACGCCTTCCTCACCTTCAAGCACCACCTACTCTACCCCGACATCGCCGCCGATCGCGCGATGTACGAGACGCTCCGCGCGGGCGACTACGACGCCTGGCGACAAACACCGCTGGCGGCGATCGAGGATGCAGGGCAGCAGGAGATGCTGAACTGGATGTGCCTGGCGGGCGCGATGGCGGAGCTGGGCCGCCGGCCCCACGACACCGCCTTCATCGAGACGTACCTGTTCAACTCCAAGGTCTTCGCGACCTTCCAACCCTGACGGTCCGGATCCCGCGAGCGTTGCGGCGGGCGACGCTCGCGGGAAAGAACGTCAATCCTTCGGCACGAGCACGATCTCGATCCGGCGGTTCTTCGCGCGGCCCTCGACCGTCGCGTTGTCGGCCACCGGCTTGAACTGGCCAAAAGCGGCGGCGGAGAGACTGTCGGGGGCGATCGCCTGCTGCTGGAGATAGCGGGCGACGTTGATCGCGCGCGCCGCTGACAACTCCCAGTTCGTCGGGTACCGCTGGGCGAGGGAGCGCGTGATCTCCACGTTGTCCGTGTGGCCCTCGATCCGGATGGCCTTGTCGTTCACGGTCTTGAGGATCTCGACGACCTTGCCGAGCACCACGAGGCCTTCACGCTTCACCTCGGCCTTGCCCGAATCGAACAGGATCGCCTCCACCATGTTGACGGTGAGCTTGCCCTTCAGCTCGGAGATCGTCACCTGCCCCTTGGCGATCTCGCCCTTCATCTTCTCGAGGAGCTGATCGTAGGTGGAGCTGACCTCGCGCACCTTCTCCTCGCGCGCCTTCTGCGTGTCGGCGATGTCCCGCGCGAGCCGTGCGTTCTCGCTCGCCAGCTGCGTCTTCTCGCTCGCGAACCGGGTGTTGTCGGCGGCCATGGCGGCGTTCTCCCGGGTGAGCCGGGCGTTGTCGTTCTCCAGCGCGCTGATGCGCTGGCGCAGCTCGACGATGGTCGTTCCCATGTCGCCCGCCTTCGCCGACAGATCGCGCTCCAGCTGGGTACGATCAGCCATCAGCCGGGCGTGCTCACCCTGGAGCGCCGCGTGTCGAGCCTTGAGCGTGCGCAGCTCCTGGTCGAGCGTGTCCGCGATGGTAACCGACTTCATGTACTCGCCCTTCGAGACGCACCCGGCGGCAGTGAGGGAGACGATGGTCAGAGCGGTAATGGCCAGCAAAGTCTTACGCATCTATAGCCTCCTCGGTTGGGGGGACTGGCGGGGTTGCCAGTAACGGAGGGACGGGCGAAGTGCCCTGCACCCAGTATTGCAGGATGGGCCTACAGGTCCGAAACGGATTTTCGGTCGCTCTTGACGGGACACCCCCGCTTGGAGCAGCCTCGCGTGAGGCCAGGGGGGTGAGGAGGACGCGATGACGACGACCCACGCGATCGAGCCGCGGATGGAACTCGAACAGAACCTGCATATGTACCGTCAGATGGCGAAGATTCGGGCCTTCGAGGAGCAGGTCAACGAGCTGTACAAGAGCGCCAAGATGCCGGGCCTGGCCCATCTCTACGTCGGCCAGGAAGGGGTGGCGGTGGGCGTGTGCGAGGCCCTGCGCCGCGACGATTTCATCACGAGCACCCATCGCGGTCACGGCCACTGCCTGGCGAAGGGGGCGACGGTCAACCGGATGTTCGCCGAGCTGCTCGGCAAGGAGCCGGGGTACTGCCGCGGCAAGGGCGGCTCCATGCACATCGCCGATCCGGAGACGGGCAACCTCGGCGCCAACGCCATCGTGGGTGGCTCCGCCGGCATCGCCACCGGTGCTGCGCTGTCGGCCAAGATGCGGGGCAGCGGCCAGGTCGCCGTGTGCTTCTTCGGCGACGGCGCGCTGGGCCAGGGCCTGCTCTACGAGGTGATGAACATGGCGTCGCTCTGGAAGCTGCCCGTCATCTACGTCTGCGAGAACAACCTCTACGGCGAGTACACGCCGTGCGGCGACACCGTCGCCGGCGAGATCCTGGCGCGCGCCCGCGCCTTCGGCGTGCACGCGGAAAGCGTCGACGGCCAGGACGTGCAGGCGGTCAACACCACCATGCAGCGGCTCGTCGAGCGCGCGCGCCGCGGCGAGGGACCGGCCTTCCTGGAGTGCAAGACCTATCGCTACTACGGCCACCACGTCGGCGACGTGAACCGCGAGTACCGCACGCGGGAGGAAGAGCGTGAGTGGATGACCATGCACGACCCTCTCCTCACCCTGGCGGGCCGGCTCACGGAGCAGAGGCTCGCGGACGCGAGCGTCTTCGAGCGGATCACCACCGACGTGAAAGCGGAGATCGACAGCGGCGTGCAGTTCGCGATGGCCGCGGCCTACCCCGAGCTGAGCGAGGTCAACGAAGATGTCTACGCCTGAGGTGGCAGAGCGCGAGCTGACGTACGGCGAGGCGGTGCGGGAGGCGATCGCGGAGGAGATGCGCCGCGACCCTCGTGTCTTTCTCATCGGCGAGGACGTGGCGGAGGCCGGCCATCCCTTCAAGACACTCGTGGGGCTGGTGCAGGAGTTCGGCACGGACCGCATCATCGACACGCCGATCTCGGAGCCCGGCTACGCCGGCATCGGCGTGGGGGCGGCCATGACGGGCATGCGACCGATCGTGGACGTGATGTTCGGCGACTTCATCACGCTCACCATGGACCAGATGGTGAACCAGGCCGCGAAGGTGCACTACATGTCGGGCGGCAAGCTGAAGGTGCCCATCGTCTTCCGCACCACGCTGGGCGCGACACGCCGCTCCGCCGCCCAGCACTCGCAGTCGCTCCAGGCGTGGGTGAGCCACGTCCCCGGTCTCAAGGTGGCCCTGCCCTCCACACCCTACGAGGCGAAGGGGCTGATGAAGACCGCCATCCGCGACGAGGGCCCGGTGGTCATCTTCGAAGACAAGATGATGTACCGCGTGAAGGGTCCGGTGCCGGCCGAGGACTACACGATCCCGTTCGGCGTGGCCGACATCAAGCGCATCGGCACGGACGTGACCATCGTGGCCACCAGCAGCATGGTCACGGTCGCCCTCGGCGCCGCCAAGATGCTCGAGGAGATCGGCATCAGCGCCGAGGTGATCGACCCGCGCACGACCGCTCCCCTGGACAAGGCGACGCTGATCGAGTCGGCCAAGAAGACCTCGCGCGCCATCGTGGTGGACGAGGGCTACGAGCGCTACGGCGTCACGGCCGAGCTCGCGTCGGTGATCGCGGAAGGCGCCTTCTACTTCCTGGATGCGCCCGTGAAGCGCATCGGCGCCATGGACGTGCCCGTGCCCTTCTCGCCGGTGCTGGAGGACCTCACCGTACCGTCGGAGCAGATGGTCTTCGAGGCGGCGAAGGCGCTCTGCCGGAAGGCCTGAGACTGTCAGGCGATGCCGACCAACGTCATCATGCCGGCGCTGGAGCTGGCGCAGGAAACCGGCAAGGTCCTGCACTGGCTCAAGTCGCCCGGCGACACCGTGACGAAGGGCGAGCCGCTCGTCGAGATCGAGACCGACAAGATCACGGTCGAGATCGAGGCGCCCGCGTCGGGAGTGCTGCGCGACGTCACCGCGAGTGCGGGTGACGTGGTGCCGGTGGGCAAGACGATCGCGCTTATCTTCGCCGCCGGGGAAGCCGGTGTCGCCTCACCGCCGGCGGCCGTCAAGGCCTCGCCCCTCGCGCGCAAGATCGCCCAGGAGCACGGCGTCGATATTGCGCAGGTCAAGGCCGCCGGCGGCAAGATCGAGAAGGCCGACGTCCTCGCCCACGTGGCGAGTCGCACGGAGTCGCCCACCGTCAACGGGGCGGCGGCGCGCCCGAGCGCCGCTCGCCTGACCGCAGCGTCGCCGAAGGCGCGACGACTGGCGGCGGAGCGTGGTCTCGACATCACGACCGTGCGCGGCTCGGGGCCGGGCGACGCCGTCCTCGCGGCGGACGTTCCCGCCGCGGCGGGCGCGCCCCGGGTGGCGGCGGCCCCCGTCGGCAACGTGTGGCGCATTATGGCCGAGCGCATGACGGCGAGCTGGACGAGCGCGCCGCACTTCTATCTCGTCCGTGAGGTCAACGTGAGCCGCCTCGTCACCTGGCGCGAGCGTGTGAGCAAGCAGACGGGCGCGCGGATCACCTACACGGATCTGCTCGTGCGAATCGTCGCCGCCGCGCTCTCGCAGCATCCGCGCGTGAACGTCTCGTGGCGGGAGGGCGCCATCGTGCAGCACACCGACATCAACATCGGCCTCGCCGTCGCCGTCGACGACGGGCTCGTCGTTCCCGTCATCCACCGCGCCGACACGCTGAGCCTCGTGGAGGTCGCCGCCCGCCGCGAGGACGTGGTCAGCCGTGGCCAGTCCGGCAAGCTGCGGCCGGCCGACATCCAGGGGGGCGGCTTCACCATCAGCAACCTCGGCATGTACGGCGTCGACTCCTTCAACGCGATCGTGAATCCGCCGCAGGCCGCCATCCTCGCCGTGGGCCGCATCGCCGACCGCGTGGTGGCCGTCAACGGCCAGGCGGTGGTGCAGCCCACGATGGTGCTCACGCTGTCGTGTGACCACCGCGCGCTCGACGGCGCGCGCGGTGCGCAGTTCCTCGGCGCGCTCGCCGAGCTGATCGAGGAGCCACTCGCGCTCCTCGTGTGACTACTTGAGCTTGAGGTCCTCGGGCGGCCCCACGTAGGCGTAGCCTTGGATCAGCCCGGCCGCCGGCTGCTCGACGCGCGGGCCCACCCCCCAGATGAAGCCCTGCTGGAAGAGGGGCGCGATCAGCACGCGGTCGGCGATCAGCTTCTGGATCTGGTGCAGCATGGCCTCGCGCTTCGTGCGGTCCAGCTCCTTGGCCTGGCGTTGGAAGAGGTCGTCGATCTCCGGGAGAGAGCCGTACGCAAAAAATCCGTTGCGGCTGAAGAACGGCTCGAGGCGGGCGGCGGCGTTGCCGCGGGCGCCCGGGGGGCCCGGGAGCCGGCCCGTCAACATA
>JBKKCN010000730.1:0-3911 GCA_046712525.1 Candidatus Rokuibacteriota bacterium | reverse complement strand
CTTGGGGGCCCTTCGAGGCACCCCATGTAAATCGATCGCCCAGCCACCCTCGATCCGATTCGGCCACCATCCACGTGGTCCTCGCACCCCGAAGCCAATCCCTGCTCATGAATAATCACCGCTATATGCACCGTCCGCCGTCGACTTCTATGCAGGTGCCGGTGATCATGGCGGCGTCGTCGCTGGCGAGGAAGACGGCGGTGCGCGCGAGATCCTCAGGCTGATTGAGGCGCCCCAGCGGCACGGTCGCCTGGTACCGCTTCATTCCTTCTTCGTCGACGACTTTCTTGCCCATGAAGGTGGGCAGCATCGGCGTCTCCGTGGCCACCGGCGCGATGGACACGACGCGCACGCCGTAGGGCGCCGCCTCGAGCGCCAGGCTCTTGGCGAGCGTCACCACCGCGCCCTTGGAGGCCGAGTACGCCTGCACGCCGGGACGCGGCCGGATGGCGGAGGTGGAGGCGGTGATGAGGAAGACGCCGCGCTTCTGCGCCTTCATCACGGCGAGCGCGTACTTGGCGCCGAGCCAGACACCTTTGACGTTCACCGCCATGATGTGGTCGAAGACCTTCTCGTCCACGTCCTCCACCTCCGTGGGCGACTGCGGCACTCCCGCGTTGGCGAAGAAGACGTCGAGACGGCCCCAGGTCGCCTGCGCCTGCTGCACCATCGCCTGGTTATCCGCGGCTTGCGTGACGTCGGCGCGGAAGGCGATCGCCTGCCCGCCCGCCTTCTCCACCTGCTCTACCGTGGACTTCGCGGCCGTCTCGTTGATGTCGGCCACGAGCACGCGCGCGCCTTCGCGCGCCATCGCGAGTGCTGCGGCGGCGCCAATGCCGGAGCCGGCCCCTGTGATGATGACGACACGGCCTTCGAGCTTCATGCGGCTCTCCTTTTCATGTGGCGCGCCCACTCAGATGACTTCGGCCACGGTGCGGATGGCGGTGGCGTCGCCGGCGACCATCATGGTGGTGACGCCGGCGGCCTTCCACTCCGCGAGGCTCTCGCGGATGCGCTCGCGGGGGCCGCACAGCGCCACCTCGTCCACGAGTGCGTCCGGCACCGCCGCCTCCGCTTCCGCTTTCTTGCCGGTCAGATACAGATCCTGGATCGTCTTCGCCGCCTCCTCGTACCCGTAGCGGCGCGCGATGTCGTTGTAGAAGTTCCGCCCCCGCGCGCCCATGCCGCCCACGTAGAGCGCGATGCGCGGCTTGACCACTGCCCGGCACGCCTGCACATCGTCGCCCACCACCACGCTCACCATCGGCATGATGTCGAAGGCCGAGCGATTCTTGCCGGCGGCCCGCGCGAAGCCCTCGTCGAGCCACTCGCGGAACATGCGCATGCGGCGCGCAGAGAAGAAGATGGGAATCCATCCATCGGCGATCTCGGCGGCGAGGGCGACGTTCTTCGGCCCCACGGCGGCGAGGTAGATCGGCATGGCGGGGCGGCCGTGGATGATGGAGCGCAGCGGCTTGCCGAGGCCCGTGGCGCCGGGTCCGGCATACGGGATCTGGTAGTACTCGCCCCGGAACTCGACCGGCTTTTCTCGCCTGACGATGGTGCGCACGATCTCCACGTACTCGCGGGTCCTGGCGAGCGGCTTGCCGAAGGCGGCGCCGTGCCAGCCTTCCACCACCTGAGGTCCGGACACGCCGAGGCCGAGGCGGAAGCGGCCGCCGGAGAGCATGTCGAGCGTCATCGCCGTCATCGCCGTCATGGCGGGGGTGCGCCCCGCGATCTGCATGATGCCGGTGCCGACGTGGATTTTCGTCGTGCGGGCGGCGATCCACGAGGCGGTGGTCACCGCATCGGAGCCGTACGCTTCCGACGTCCACACGGACCCATAACCGAGGCGCTCGGCTTCGAGAGTCTTGTCCATGTCGATGGCCATGGACGCTCCGGAGTAGTTCAGGTTCAGCGCGAGATGCATCTCAGGCTTCCTTTCGCGTTTGCCACCGGCATCGATCGAGGGCCACGCGGCCGCCCCGCAGCGGCACGCCCTCCTGCTCGAGCCGGATGCGCTGGGTCAACATTCCGCTCATCCGCCGTCGCGGGCTGATGCCTCCCCGCGCGTTCACCACCCGATGCCACGGCAGGCCCGCCGGGCACTTCCGCATCGCCGCCCCCACCGTCCGCGCGGCGCGGGGGAACCCGAGCAGCGCCGCGAGCTGGCCGTACGTCGCCACGCGACCGCGCGGAATGCGCCGCACGAGCCGGTGCACCGCGGCCGGAAACGTTACTCCCCGGGCGCGCCCGCCTGCAGCTCGTGCAGCCGGGCGTAGAGGCCACCCCTGCGCAGCAGGGCCGCGTGCGAGCCTTCCTCCTGCACGCGGCCGTGATGCAGCACGAGGATCCGGTCGGCGCCGGCGATCGTCGACAACCGGTGCGCGATGGTGACGCTCGTGCGCCCCGTCATCAAGCGCTTCATCGCCTCGCGGATCAACCATTCGGACTCGGGGTCGACGCTGGAGGTGGCTTCATCGAATACGAGGACAGCGGGATTGTATACGAGCGCGCGCGCGATGGCCAACAGCTGCCGCTGGCCGTGCGACAGGTTCGCCGCGCGCTCGCCCAGCGGCTCGTCGAGGCCCAGCGGCAGCGAGGCCACGAGGGCGCGCGCGTTGGCGGCGTCGACGGCGCTCTCGATCTGGGCACGCGTGACCGGCCGCGCGCCGTCGAGGGCGAGGTTGTCATGGACGGTGCCGGTGAAGAGGACGGTGTCCTGGAAGACGAGTCCCACGTGGCGGCGCAGCCGTTCCAGGTCCCACTCACGCACGTCGACGCCGTCCACGAACACCTGGCCGCGGCCGACGTCGTAGGAGCGGTTGAGCAGGCGCGCGCACGTGCTCTTGCCTTCGCCGGTGGCGCCCACGATCGCGACGTGCTCGCCGGGCGCCACCGAGAACGAGCAGTCGCGCAGCACCCACTGCTCGCCTTCGTAGGCGAACCATACGGACTTGAACTCGATGGGCCGGTTGCCCGCCCCCTGGACGCGCCCCACCTGGACCAGCCCACCCTCGCCTCGAGCCGGGCTCCCACCCTCCGATCCAACAGACACGATAAGCGGCGCCCGATCCAGCAGGCCGAAGATCCGCTCCGCCGACGCCATCGCCGACTGCATCACGGTGTACTTGGCGCCGAGGTCGCGGATGGGCAGGAAGAACCGGCTCGTGTACTGGATGAACGCCACCAGCACGCCGAAGGTGAGCGTGCCCGCCACGATCTGCGCGCCGCCGTACCAGAGCAGGATCGCGAGCGCCACGGAGCCGAGCGCCTCCACGGAGGCGTACAGCGAGGACTCGAAGACGGTGGAGCCGAAGAGCGCGCGCCTGTAGTCGGCGTTGAGCCGGCTGAAGGCGCGCGACTCCTCGTGCTCGCGCGCGAAGAGCTGGATGACCGACATCCCCTGCAGCGACTCCTGCAGGAAGGCGTTGAGGGTGGCCAGCCGCCGTCGCACCTGTCGGTAGGCGTCGCGCGCGCGCAAGCGGAAGTACGAGGCCGCCACGAACAGCACGGGCACGATCGCGTAGGTGACGAGCGCGAGCTGCCAGTCCATCCAGAGCATCACCGCCACCACGCCCGCGAGCGTGATGACATCGGCCGCCACCGCGAGGAGGCCGCTCGTGAACGCTTCGCTCACCGCCTCCACATCGTTGAGCACGCGCGTCATGAGCCGGCCCACGGGATTGCGGTCGAAGAAGCCCGCCTCCAGCTTCAGGAGATGCCCGAACAGCGTCTGGCGCAGGTCGTGCGTCACGCGCTGCCCCGCGAGCGCCATGAGGTACGCCTCCACGCTGAGCAGCACGTACAGCACGGCCAGCACGCCCGCGTAGAGCGCGGCCACCACGGTGAGCCCGCCCCAGTCCGCGCGAAGGATGTAGTCGTCGATGGCCACCTTCAGAAGGTAA
>JBKKCN010000729.1:0-7050 GCA_046712525.1 Candidatus Rokuibacteriota bacterium | reverse complement strand
CGGACGCATCCTGGTTCGTCTTGTAGTCAGTCCCGAGCTGGTTGTACGTGGTATTGCCGTCGGCGCCGCGGAGGGAGGCCGACCCCTGGCGATCCGTGGTGCCGACGCTCAACGCGCCCACTTTGTTGCCGCAGCTCGTGTCGTCGACAGAGGAGATGACGGAGCTGCCGCCGACGTCCAGACCGCCCTTGACGCAGAGCGCGCACGGCGGCTTCAAACCCATGTCGGGCAGGATCTCGAAATCCGCCTGGATCTTGCGATGCGCCTTGGGCCGGAGGTCTGCCACCGAGTTCGTCGGTGTGTACCCGACGGCCACGATGCGGCGCACGTGCGGGTTCACGGTCGGATTCATGGTCTGCACGGTAACGACGAAGCCGCCCGTGCTGGACGTCATGAAATTGTTGCCGGCGTACGGAGCCGGCGCCGATACGGGGTTCACCCCCACGCTACCGGGCATCGGGTTAGCGATGCTGTCGGCGGCGCCGGGATTCAGAGCGCCCTCCGACAACGCCCACACCGCGCGCTCCATGCCGCTCTCGGCGAGAGCCCGCGCCTGCGCCACCCGCAGTTGGTTGCCGGCGATGACCGGCTCCGTCTGCGCCAGCACGCCGAACGCCAGCATCAGCGTGGTGAGCAGCAGCAGCATCATCATGGCCATCGGCAGCGCAATGCCGCCCTCGTCTTCGAGTCGTCTCCTCATGTTCATCGCAAGCCCCCCCTCGACACCCGGCAGATCATGGAAAACCACGCCCGGTTAATGCACTGTCGATGCCAGGCCTCAGGTGTGTTAAATCAATCGGTTACAGACGCGAATCGTCTCCAGGCCTTGCCCCCCCGACACCGCGGGGGGCAATCCGTCATTGTGGAGTCGGACGGGCGTCCCCCCTGCCGGTGGTGTACCTCTTCAGCAACGGCTTCAGGTAGGTCCACACGTTATCGGCGATGACGGTGTGACCGCCCGCGGTGGGGTGAATTCCGTCGGGCTGGTTGAGGGCAGGATTGCCGGCGACGCCCGTGAGAAGGAAGGGCATGAGGGTGACGCGGGTGCGCGCGGCGACGTCGGCAAACGAGTCTTCGAACCGGCGCGCGTAGTCGTCGCCGTAGTTCGGCGGCACGCGCATACCGGCGAGCAGCACGCGTACGCCCGCCGCGCGCAGGCGCTCCACGATCTGCGTGAGGTTGGATTGCATGGCGGCGGTGCCGAGGCCGCGCAGGCCGTCGTTGGCACCGAGGGCGACGATGACGATCTCCGGTCGCGAGCGTAGCACCCACTCCACGCGTCGCACGCCCGAGGCGCTGGTGTCGCCGCTCACGCCGGCGTTCACCACGCGGTAGCGGTAACCTTCCCGGTGAAGTCTCGCCTGCAACCGCGCCGGGAAGGCGTCGCCCACCGCCACTCCAAGGCCGGCGGTGAGGCTGTCGCCAAGGACGGCGATGACCGGTTCGGTGTCCACCGCGCGCGCGACGCCGGGCGCGAGCAGCAGGAGGAGCAGCGCGAGGGCGGTGGCGAGGCGGGTGCTCACAGCGTCGAGTGTAGTATGGCTGTGATGATTCTCCAGGTGCGCGGCCTCAGCATGCGACTGGCCAGTGGCGGACGGCCCGTCGCGATTCTGGAATCGGTGAGCTTCGATGTGGCGCGTGGCGAGGTGGTCGCCATCACGGGGCCGTCGGGCAGCGGCAAGTCGACGCTGCTCGGCCTCATCGCCGGCCTCGACACGCCCACCGCGGGCTCCATCGTCGTCGACGACGTGGACGTCACCGCGCTCGGTGAGTCCGCGCTCGCGCGCTTCCGGCGTCGGACCATCGGGTATGTTTTTCAGTCCTACCACCTGATCCCGACGCTGAGCGCGCTGGAGAACGTCGCCATTCCCCTCGAGCTGGCGGCGGAGCGGGCCGCGCTCGCGCGGGCGGCGGCGCTGCTCGACGACGTGGGACTGGCCGATCGCTCCCACCACTATCCCGCGCAGCTCTCCGGCGGTGAGCAGCAGCGCGTGGCCATCGCGCGCGCCATGGCCCTGCGCCCGGCCCTCGTGCTCGCCGACGAGCCCACCGGGAATCTCGACTCCGCCACCGGCGCTGCCATCATCGATCTCCTCCTCGCGCTCAACCGCGAGCACGGCTCCACGCTGCTGCTCGTCACGCACGACGCCGCCCTCGCGCAGCGCGCGCACCGCGTGATCGCCCTGCGCGACGGGCGCATCGTGCGCGAGCGGCAGCCTACCGCCGTTTCGTGACCGGCTTCCCCGTGCGCATGGCGTGGCGTCAGGCGCGCGGCGCGTGGCGGCACTTCCTCGCCTTCTTCACGTGCGTGGCCCTCGGCGTGGGCGCGCTCGTGTCCGTGGGCACGTTCGCCGCCAACGTCGAGCGCGCGCTGGGGCGGGAGGCAAAGTCGCTGCTCGGTGGCGACGTCGAGTTGCGCGCCGCGCGCCCGTTGCCGTCCGAAGCCGAGGCGCCGCTCGCGCGGCTGCGGCAAGCGGGGGCCAGCGTCACCTCGATCCGCGAGCTCGTGGGCATGGCGCGCGATCCCGGGCGCGGCGAGTCCCTCCTCGTGGAGCTGAAGGTGGTGGACGCCGGGTACCCGCTGTACGGGCAGCTTCGCACCGCGCCCGCGGGGGCCATGGCCGCCCTCGCCGGCGGCGATGCCGCCCTCGTGCAGCGCGAGCTGCTCGACCGCCTCGGCGTGCACGTGGGTGGGAGCATCGCGGTGGGTGACGCCGTGCTCACCATCGTGGGCGTGGTGGAGCGCGAGCCCGATCGATCCGCGAGCCTGATCGCGCTCGGGCCTCGCGTGATGATCGGCGCCCAGGCGCTGAAGGCGACGGGCCTCGTGCGCTTCGGCAGCCGTGTGCGCTATCGGACACTCGTACGCCTGCCGGAGACCCTCGCGCCCAAGGAGGCGCGCGAAGAGCTGGCGCGCGCGCTCGCCGACCCCGGCGTGCGCGTATCGTCGTTCGACGAGGCGCAGCCGGGGCTGCGCCGTTTCTTCTCGGAGCTCACGACGTACCTCGGTCTCGTCGGCCTCGCCAGCCTCCTCGTGGGCGGCATCGGCGTGGCGTCCTCGGTATCGACGTTCCTGCGCCGTCAGATTTCGACGATCGCCATTCTCAAGGCCCTGGGCGCCAGCTCGGGCACGCTGGTGGCGACGTACGCGGTGCAGACGCTGGCCCTCGGTCTCGCCGGGAGCGTGGTGGGGGCGGGCCTCGGCGTGCTCATGCAGCCGATCCTGATTGGATTTCTGTCGGGGGTGGTGCCCTTCGCGCTCGACGCCGGTCCCGAGCCGTGGACGGTCGCGCGCGGGATTCTCATGGGTGTGCTCGTGAGCCTGCTCTGCGCGCTGTGGCCCTTGCTGCAGGTGCGCGCGGTACCGCCGTCGCTGCTGCTGCGCCGCGACGTGGACGCGGGCCCGCCCCCGCGCCGGCCGTGGCTGGCGGCCATACCCCTTGCGCTCGGCCTCGTGGCGCTCTGCGTCTGGCAGGCGGGCTCACTCAAGGTGGGCGCCCTCTTCCTCGGCGCCTCCGTGGCTGCCATCGGCGTGCTGGGCTTGCTCTCGTGGGCCCTCGTGATCGCCGCGCGCCGCGTGCCGCGTCTGCCGTGGCCGGCGTGGCGGCAAGGCGTGTCGAGCCTGCGCCGTCCGGGTGGACAACCGGCGCGCGTCATCGTGGCGCTGGGCGCGGGCGTGATGTTGCTGGTGGCGGTGGCGCTCCTGGAGCGCAATATCGGCCATCAGATCGATCACGAGCAGCGCAAGGAGGCGCCGTCCTTCTTCTTCGTGGACGTACAGGCCGACCAGCGTGAAGCGTTCACGCGCACCGTGCTGAAGGCGGGCGCCTCGCTGCCGGTGCTGGTCCCCATCGTGCGCTCGCGCCTGGCCGCCATCGACGGCGCGCCGGTCACGCGCGAGATGGTGGACGCCCATCGCGACGACGCCGGCCAGGAGCGGGCCTTCTACTTCACGCGTGAGTACGTGCTCACGTATGCCGCCGAGCCGCCCCCGGGGAATTCCATCACGCGCGGGCGCTGGTGGACGCCCGACGAGGCCGCCGCGCGTGCCTTGATCTCGGTGGAGGACATGGCGGCGCGGCGCCTGGGTGTCGATGTCGGCTCCCGGCTCACGTTCGACGTACAGGGCGTGCCCATCGAGGCGGAGATCACGAGTCTGAGAAAAGTCGACTGGCAGAGCATGACCATGAACTTCTTCGTCATCTTCTCGCCGGGTGCGCTCGCGGGCGCTCCCTCGACGTACGTCGCCACCGCGCGCGTGCCCGCCGCCGCGGAGGCGGGCCTGCAAAACGCGGTGGTGGCGGCCTTTCCCAACGTCACCGCGGTGCCCGTGCGCGACATCCTCGAGCGCGTATCCGCCGTGCTCGGCGAGATCGCCCTCGCGGTGCGGCTCATCGCCGTGTTCACGGTCGCCACCGGAGTCGTGGTCATGGCGGGCGCGCTCGCCGCCACCCGCTACCAGCGCCTCTACGAGTCCGTGGTGTTGCGTACCCTCGGCGCCACTCGAGGCGCGGTGGCCCGCGCCTTCGCCGTCGAGTACGCCTGCCTCGGGGTCACCGCGGGCGTGGGCGGTACGCTGCTGGCGGTGGCGCTCGCGTGGGTGGTCGTCCACTTTCTTCTCGACGCTCCGTGGACGTTCGAGCCCGCCGCGATGATGGCGGGCGTCGGGCTGACGATCGTCATGGCGATCGCCATCGGCTTTCTCGCGACGTTCCGGCTCCTCGGCCAGAAGCCGCTGCCCGTCCTGCGCCGGGAGTAGCCATGGTCACGCGTACCGTCTATCCCGGCCCCGTCGCCGATCGAGGGAGGCTCGCATGATGTCCGCCACCGTGCTCCGTCTCGTCACCGTCACCGCCGCCCTCGTGCTGCTGACCGCGTGGGCCGTGACCGCGCAGACCCGGCCCGCGCCGCGTGCGCCCGCGGGCGGCCACGGAGTGCACGGGACGCCGCCCGGATGGAAGTTCAGGCTGCCGAAGGGTGATCCGGCGAAGGGGCGCGCCGCCTTCGAGAAGTTCGAATGCTTCAAGTGTCACGAGGTCAAGGGCGAGAAGTTTCCGGCGCCGAGCGACATGAGCAACGCGGGTCCCGAACTGGCGCACATGAGCGCCCACCATCCGCCGGAGTTTTTCGCGGAGTCCATCGTGAATCCACGCGCCGTGATCGACCGCGGCTACGCGGCGCCCGACGGATCGTCGAAGATGCCTTCGTTCAACGACTCCATGACCGTGCAGGAAGTGGTCGACCTCGTCGCGTACCTGACGGCACTCAAAGTCCCCGCCGCCGCGACCGGGCACAAACACTAATCGGTCGCGGTCGCGTTCATCCGTGGGCCGCCGCCGGACGCGGATGGGGGCTTCGGGGGTCCAGGACCATGTGGATGGTGGCCGGGTCGGACCCGTGGCGGCTGGGCTCCATCTGCACGCCTTGTTCGGTTGTGGGTGAGTGGGAAACGAGTCCTGGGACCCCCGAAGCCCCCATCCGCGTCCGGCGAGTCGACGTTTCGAGTCGACATCAGGCGCAGAGCATGGCCGGCATCGCGGTGCCCGTCGGACCGCGCGCGCTGTCCCGCGGGTATGATGCGGGCGTACGTGAGGTGGTGACGGACATCGAGATCGCGGCTCCGGCGGGCCGCGTGTGGCGGCATCTGACGAATTTCGCCGAGTACCCGCGGTGGAATCCATTCATCCGGCGCGCCGAGGGGACGCTCCGGCCGGGCGCGCGCCTGAGGGTGTACATCCAGGCTCCGGGCGGGCGGGGCATGGAGTTCCGTCCCATCGTGCTCGCGTGCGAGTCCGGGCGCGAGCTACGCTGGCGCGGGCGGCTCCTTGTTGCCGGTCTCTTCGACGGCGAGCACGCGTTCTCGATCGAGCCGCTCTCCGGCGGTCGCGTTCGCTTTGTCCATCGCGAGCGATTTTCGGGCGTGCTGGTGCTGCTGGTGTGGCGTGGGCTCGATCGCGACACGCGGCTTGGCTTCGAGGCGATGAACGCCGCGCTGAAGGCGCGTGCGGAAGCCCCGGAGGGTTAGCCGCCCAGGAAAATCCGGCGGACCTCCGGTGAGTGGAGAAGCTCGTCCGAGCGGCCGTCGATGACGGTGCGGCCCGATTCCAGGATGTAGCCGCGCTGGGCGATGCCGAGGGCGAGCTCGACGTTCTGCTCGATGAAGAGGACGGTGACGCCCTGCGCGTTGATGCGGCGGAGGGCGGCCGTCAGCTCCTCTACCACGCGCGGCGCCAGCCCGAGAAACGGCTCGTCGACCATGAGCAGGCGCGGCCGCGCCATCATGCCGCGCGCGATCGCCACCATCTGCTGCTCGCCGCCCGACAGCGTGTGCGCGGCCTGCCCGGCGCGGGTGGCGATGATCGGAAAGAGCTCGCTCACGCGCTGGAACTGCTCGGCGCGCGTCGCGCGTGCCGCGTAGCCGCCGAGCCAGACGTTCTGCCGCACGGTGAGATGGGGAAAGAGCCGCCGGCGCTCGAGCACGTGGCTGATGCCGAGCGGCACGATCCGGTGTGGTGGCAGCCCTGCGATGCTCGCGCTCTCAAAGAGGACATCACCCCGGCGCGGCCTCAGGAGCCCGGAGATCGTGTTCATGAGCGTGGACTTGCCGCTGCCGTTGGGGCCGAGGATGGCCACGATCTCGCCCGTGCGCACGGCCAGGCGCGCGTCCCACAGCGCCTGATAGTCGCCGAGCATGACCTGGAGCGCGCGCGCTTCCAGCATGAAGCCGTCAGGCACGCCAGGTCTCTCCCAGGTAGGCGTCGATCACGCGGCGGTCGCGCACGATGTCGGCGGGAGCGCCGTTGGCGATGACCTCGCCGAGCTGCAGGGCCACGATCCGCTCCGAGAGCTCCATGATCACGCGCATGTTGTGCTCGATGACGACGAGCGCGAGGCCGCCCGCGTGCAGGTCGCGCACGAGCCGGACGAGGCCCGGGATGGTGGCCTGGTCCACGCCCCCCGTGACCTCGTCGAGCAGCAGCAGGCGGGGGCCGGTGGCGAGCGCGCGGGCGAGCTCGAGGCGCTTGCGCTGGCCGGTGGACAGGCCGCTCG
>JBKKCN010000728.1:0-10017 GCA_046712525.1 Candidatus Rokuibacteriota bacterium | reverse complement strand
GCCGCTGGCGTCCTTGATCTCGGCGGCCGCGGTGTTGTCGGTGGTGGAGGGTTGCATGATGCCGGCACACCCGGAGAGCAGCAGCGAGGCGACGACGACGGTGAGGCGTCTCATGTGGATTCTCCTTTGGCGAAATCGTGCTTCGCCTGCGCCAGTGCGTGGGGCGAGGCGAGCAGGTCGAGGGCGGTGAGGGCGAGCGCCTTCGCGCCCGCCACCATGCCCGTGCGCGCCAGCGGCGAGCGCGCCCACTGCGCGAAATCGCGCGAGTGTCCGGGCACACCGTCGGGCGAGATGCGGATGTACGGGTGAATGGTCGGCAGCCGCTGGCTCACGTTGCCGCAATCAGTGGAGCCGTAGCCGGCCTGGCCGTCGTCCGGATCCTCGGGGAAATCGATGAGCTCGAGGTTCTCGGCGAACAGACGCGCCATGGTCGCGTTCGGCCGCAGCGGCTCGTGCACGGTGGGATCCGCGGTCACCGTGACGCGGCAGCCGGTGGCGGTGGCGGCGCCCTCGGCGGCGGCGCGGAAGCGGCGCAGCAGCTCCTGGCAGTAGTCCACCGTGATGGCGCGCAGGTAGAACTCCGCGCTCGTGTACTCGGGAATGATGTTGGCCTGCTCGCCGCCCTTCGTGATGACGCCGTGCATGCGTGCGTCCGGACGAAGCTGCTGGCGCATGGCGTCGAGGCTCACGAAGAGCTGGATGACCGCGTTGAGCGCATTGACGCCGCGCCAGGGCCACGACGAGGCGTGGGCCGCCTGCCCATGGTACTCCACCTTCACCTTGATGATGCCGAGGCTCGGCCGCCACACCTGGGTGCCGCAGCGGCCGTGGATCATCATGGCGGCGTCGACGTCCTTGAAGACGCCTGCCTCCAGCAATTTTACTTTTCCCGCGCCGCCCTCTTCCGCGGGAGTGCCGATCACCTGGATGCGCCCGGCGAAGGGCACGGTGCCGAGGGCGGCCGCGATGGCGGCACCGGCGCCGGTGCCGGCGGTGGCGATGACGTTGTGGCCGCACGCGTGCCCGATGCCGGGGAGCGCGTCGTACTCCGCCATGATGGCCACGGTGGGGCCGGCGCTGGTGCCCTCGATGGTGGCGCGAAAGGCGGTGGGCAGGCCGCCCACGCCGCGCTCCACCGTGGCGCCGTGCTTCTCGAGAAAATCGGCGAGCCACGCGGACGCCTTCTCTTCCTTGAAGGCCAGCTCCGGCGTGTCGTGAATCTTGTGCGAGAGCGCTTCCAGCTCGTCGGCGAGCGCGTCGACTCGCTCCGCAACCTTCAGCTTGGCGTCCATTACTTGCTCGCGTCGAACTCCCGCTTCGCCTCCTTCACGAGCGCCGGGTTGGCGAGCAGGTCATGCACCGTCATTGCCATCGCCTTGGCCGCGCCCTTGAGGCCTTCCACGGCGAGGGGAGCGACGGCGGCAGCCTCGAAGTCGCGCGAGTGGATGGGCGTGCCCTCGGGCGCGATCTTCACGAGGGGCTGGATGGCGGGCACGACCTGGCTCACGTTGCCGATATCGGAGGAGCCGAGGCGGTCCTTGATCTCCGGCGATTCGACGATGCCGAGCGCCTTCCAGTTGGCCCGGAAGGCGGAGAGCAGCGCCCCGTTCTTCTTCATGGGTTCGTACGGATGCTCCATGTCCGTGACCTTCACCGTGCACCCGGCCGCGGTGGCCGCTCCCTGCGCGCAGGCGATCACGCGCTTGTGGAGCGCCCACATGTACTCGAGGCTGGGCGCGCGCACGTAGAAGAGGCACGCGGCCACCTCGGGAATGATGTTGGGCGCCGCGCCGCCGTTGGTCACGATGCCGTGGATGCGCGCGTCCGGGCGCACCTGCTGGCGCAGCATGCTGACGTTGTTGAAGGTCTGGATGACGGCGTCGAGCGCGTTCACGCCCTGCCACGGATCGGCGGAGGCATGCGCGGCTTTGCCCGTGAACTCGAAGCCGACGCGCACGATGCCGAGCAGGTCCTGATGTCCGATCCACTTGTCCCAGCCGTGCACCATCATGGCCGCGTCCACATCCTTGAAGACACCGCCCTTGATCAGCTTCACCTTACCGCCGCCGCCCTCTTCCGCGGGTGTGCCGATGACGTGGATGCGTCCCTTCGGTAGCTGGTCCTTCACCGCGGCGAGGGCCGCGCCCGCGCCCGCGCCGCTGGCGGCGATGACGTTGTGGCCGCACGCGTGCCCGATGGCGGGCAGGGCGTCGTACTCGCAGAGGATGGCGATCGTCGGCCCCTCGCCCGTTTCAATCGTCGCGCGGAAGGCGGTGGCCACTCCCGCCACGCCGCGCTCCACCTTGAAGCCCTGCGCGCTGAGGAAATCGCAGAGCCAGCCCGCCGCTTTCACTTCCTGGTAGGCGAGCTCGGGGTGGCCGTGGATGCGGCGGGACAGCTGCTCGAGGTCGTTGCCGAGACGGTCCACGGCCTGAACGATCGAATCTTTGACGGTGCTCATAGAGATTCTCCTGGAATGGTGATCGTGGACCGCGCGGCCCGACGAGCCACTATAGCATTCAGGAGAAGACGGGCCGGGGATGCCCCCGGCCCGTGATCAGCGGGCTGCTACCTCGTGGTCGGCGACATCGACGACGGCGTGCCGAACGGGATCGAGCTCGGCATCGCGCTCGGCATCGTGGTCGAAGTCGACGGCGGTGGTGGCGTGGTGCCGGCCGGAACGTTGATCGCGGGTAGCATCGTGCTCGGCATCGATGACGGAGAGATCCCGCTCGGCGACACTGTGCTGGGCACCGACTGCGGCGACTGCCCGCCGTCGAGACTGCCCAGGCTCGGCACGGAGCCGGGCGACTGGAGGCCGCCGGGGCTGCCGAGACTCGGTACGGATCCGGGCGATTGCCCCACACCGGGGCTGCCCAGGCTCGGCACGCTGCGTGGCGGTTGCGGCAGGCCGGTCTGCGCGAAAACCGGGGTGGCCGGGATGACCAGAACGAGGGCGACGAGCGTCCATACGTATGTCATGCGGTTGCATATACGCAATCGCGGTGCCACGATGCCCCGGTGACCAGCCGCGTCCCCATCGGAGTGGCCATTCCGCAGACGTTTCGTGACGGCTCCGTGGAGCCACGCGGCATCGCGGACTTCCTGCGCCGCGCGGAAGCCCTCGGCTTCCATAGCGCATGGGTCGTCGAGCAGATTCTCGGCGCCATGGCGAGCCTCGAGCCCGTCGATCTCCTCGCGTACGCCGCCGCGCTCACGGAGCGCATGCGCCTGGGCTCGGCGGTGCTCCTGACGGCGCTCCGTAATCCTGTCCATCTTGCGAAAAGTCTTGCAACGGTCGATCAGCTCAGCGGCGGACGACTCATCGTGGGTGTGGGCCTCGGCGGCAACCCGCGCGTCTACCCGGCCTACGGTTTGAGTGCCGAGCGCCGCGTGGCCCGCTTCCAGGAAGGTCTGACGCTCATGAAGCGGCTGTGGACGGAGCCCCGCGTGACGATGAAGGGCGAGTTCTTCAGCGTCGACAATGCATCCATGCAACCCAAGCCGGCGCAGAAGCCGCACCCACCGTTGTGGTTCGGTGGCCACCATCCTCACGCACTCAAGCGCGCCGTCGCGATGGGCGATGGCTTCATCGGCGCGGGATCGGCGTCCACCGCCGCCTTCGCCGACGAAGTTCGCCAGCTCCGCACATTGCTGACCGACGCACGGCGCGATCCGGCGACGTTTCCCATCGGCAAGCGCGTATACATCGCCGTGGATGCCGATCGCGGCCGCGCCGGCCGCCGGCTCGCCGAATGGTTCGGCGCCTTCTACGGCAAGCCGGAGCTCGCGGAGCAGGTGTGCGTGTGGGGCGACGCCGCCCAGTGCGCGGAAGGCCTTCGCGAAATCGTGGCGGGCGGGGCGCAGTTTCTGATGCTCAATCCCGTCTTCGACGAGCGCGAGCACCTCGACCGTCTCGCCGAGCTGGTGCCGAAGATCTAGTCGCCGCCTCCACCTACACGCCTTCAGGGATCGACGGCGGCTCCGCTCTCACCGTCATCCAGTGGTTGCCACAGACGGAGCACGTGCCCATCGCCTTCACACGATAGCGGCTCGTCACCCGCAGCGCCGTCACCGTCTTCACCGCCTGCTCGTACGTGATGTGCAGCAGCCTTCCCACACAGCTCTGGCAATACTCGGCACCGGCGTCTCGTCGCAGGAGATGCGCGACGGAGTCGGTGACGCCGTCGCTCTTGAGGCGGCAGTTCAGGTGGACGATTTCGGCATGCGCGAAGACCACGTGATCGCCGGGCAGGACCTCTTGCTGGCACCGTGGACACAGCGGATTGTCGGGGACTTTCTCGTGGCGCATGCTCTTCCTCCGCGAGGGCGCTAACATCTCGCCGCACCTGGAGGTAGTCAAGTCCCGATTTATGCCGTGCGGGTGAGCACCTGTCACCATCGAAGGCACCCCCTTTGCAACGCGGCTTGGATGGCTTCCCGACCCGATTGCAAAGGAGATCTGCCTGACTTGTCAGAAAAACAGAACGAGCGCGGTGCGCATGGCGATCCTGAGCTGGACGCGCCAGCAGCAGCTCGCAGGCGTCATCAACTCATCGAGGGGACGGCGGTGGCTGGGGAACTGGCGGCCACGATGATCGGCGAATCAAGAGGCCTCATGGCGTATTCGAAGCCGGCGATCGGTCGGCCGCACATGGTCGTGACGGCTTCCCCACATGCGGCGCCAGCAGGCCGCCAGGCAATCGTATGCGATCGGTGCAACCGCGTGATCGACACTCCGGGCGTTGCCATCATGCGTGGACGGATGGTGATGCACGTGCGCTGTGACTTGCGCACGAGCGCATAGATGAGCGAGGGCGCCTCGTCGACCTCACCCCGGACTGAAATCGTGCCGAGCCACGTTCCGGGGTATTCTGTCGCGTCAATACCTACGCGCCCGTAGCTCAGTTGGATAGAGCATCGGACTTCGAATCCGAGGGTCGGGGGTTCGATTCCCTCCGGGCGCACCATCCAGCACTCGAATTACAAAGCGGTGGCCAACGCTGTCTCTTTCCCGACGAGCGATGACGTCCGTTCCAATGCGTCAGGAAAACTCAGCCTGTGTCGAGTAGTGTGATGGACGTGGGATTTGTTTAGAGTAATGGCAACTCGCGGTCGATCGCTCAGGTGTGATGTCGCTCAGGTGTGATGTAGTGATCGCTGTATTTCGCGAGGGTGGTTCCGATACGGCCGGCAACCGGTGGTTGGAGCCTGCGCGGGACCGGCTCACGAGAGTAGCCGGGCCCCGCGCATCCGAGAGGTGCTTACGACTGCGAGCGATTGCGCCGAGCGAATTTCAGGATGGCGACCGAGCCCAGGCCGAGAAGGAGGAAAACGGTGGGCTCGGGAACCGGTGTCTGCGTTGGTCCGAAATACCGCGCACGCAGATATGACTCGTTCTCCTGCCGCTCGGTGGTAGTCAGCGCGCGATCGTAGAGAAGAATCTCCGCGAAGTCGGGATCGCCGAAGCAGGGAGGAACCCCACAGGACGCGGCAAACCCCAGCGTGTTGCCGAGCGTGAAGGAGATGGTCGGGTTCCCGCTCGTCAGCGACATGGTCGCCGCCGTCCCATCACCCCAGACCTGGATGCTCGACATGGTGCCGTTACCTGAGATGGTGACAATCTTGGGGTTGCCGTCGCTGAGGCCGGCGAGGGTCGCCCGTGCGTCGTTGCCGTTGTCGTGGAAGACGTCGAAGCCGTTGTTCCCCAGGGGCGTGAAGGGCGGCCCTTCGTACCCGATGCGCCCGCCGATCGTTTCTCCGAAGACGTAAGGATATGGCGACGACAGCGGGCTGATCCTGGCCACGGTGAAGAGCGTGAAGGCGTTCCCCCCGACGATCAGCGCTGTGTTTCGCAGCACGTCGTCGATCCCGTCGAAGGCCACGACGGGCAATCCATCGAAGCCAGGGTCGGTAGTCAGCGTCGGACGCCGGGCGGCCACCGCCCCGTCGCTGAAGTCGCGGCCGTTTCCGGACTGATCCGCCCAGACCGACACGGCCGAGCCAACCGTCGTGACGCCAGCGTCGGCTCGCAGCCACAGCTCGAGATCGGTCAGCACCGGCGCCGCCTCGGAGACGAACGGAAACACGCCCGAGACCGCTGCCAGGATGAGCGCTGCGATTCGACTGTTCATATTCACAACTCCTCTGACGTGAGAGTAAGAGCCGGCGTGGTCTGGTACGTAACGTCCGCGCCAACCCAGCAACGCGGCGGCGATATCGCCAAACGTCAAATCAGGCGGGGCTTTGCGATCGGCGCCCTGGACTTGGCTTGCATGTCCAAGGGCTGGGACTGTAAAGACGGCCGACAACGAGGTGCTGACCCACTCCGCGCCTTGACAGGACCGGCGCCGACCCACTACGTTCGGTGAATCCGATGAGAGATGACGGTTTCCGAGGAGGCAAGCGTGAAGAAGAAGGCCAAGGGTAGTGCACGGAAGGCGAAGAAGAAGGCGCCGATCAGGGATCTGGACTCGCTGTCGCGCAGCTCAAACCGTGTCAAGGGCGGTGTCCGGGCGAGCATGCGGAAGCGGTTCTAGCGCCGACCCATTCGCGACCTGCCGCGCTGCCTCGCCGGGGAGTTGCACGCGCTCCGCTCCGAGCTGGGCTCGAGCGCGGGCGTGCGTGCTCTGCGCCACGCCAGCGTCGTCGTCGGCCTGCTCGCGTGGACGCGCCGGGCGCTGGGGCGCGTGCATCTCGTGCACGTGGCCTCGGCGCTCCATCGCGAGCTCGGCATCGACCTCGACGGGCTCCGGGCGCTGCGTTTGCCGGTCGACCTGCTTCAGGAGTTCCCGGTTGGCGTCAGGGCTCGACCGCCGGGTTCTCGCCACGCCCCCTGGGACTCGCGCTCGTGCCCGAGGCGGCCGGCCGGCCGCTCGGCCCGGTGCGGTTGCAGGTCTCCGCGGCGTGGGGCGGAACCGCCATCGTTCTCGGGCTGCTCCGGGGTCTCACGCGCCGCCTCGATCCCACCCTCCGCGTCGTCGTTCTCGTGGATCCAGAGACCGATGTCCGCGCGGTCCGTCGGCTCGCCCGCCCACGGCGCCGTGTCGCGTTCGCCAGGGTGGACTTCGGCACCATCTTCGCGCGCGACAATGCGCTGGCGGCGCGGGACGGGCGGGCACGGCCCACGCTCCTCGTGCCGCGCGCGCTGCGGACCGAGTGGAACAGCGCCGTGCCGCCCCTCGCTGTCGGCGCGGCGTCGCGTCGCCTCGGCGTGCGCGTGGTGCGCTCGCGCCTCTACTGGCACGGCGGCAACATCCTCTTCGACGGCGAGTGTCTCGCCGTGGGCGCCGATACGATTGCCGAGAACGTCAGCCGGCTGGGTCTCGTCGCCGCCGAGGTCCGGGCGCTCCTGGCGGCGGAGCTGGGCCGCGAGGTCCTCGTGCTTGGCGTGCCGGGTGGCGCGCGGTTCGACCACGACCGGAACCGGCTGGTGCCGTCCGGGCAGGCGTCCTATCACGTCGATCTCGACGTCGCGCTGCTCGGGCGCACGAGCGATGATGGCCGGCCCACGGCGCTGGTGGCCGATCCTCGGCGCGGCCTCGCGGTGCTGCCGGCGGTCATCGCCCACCGCAGCGTGGCCGCGTCGCCTCATCTCTCGGTATCCCGGGCGCGGGACGAGATCGCCCGCGAGTATCGCGTGGCAGCGCGAGAGCGCGAGCCGGTGCTACGAGGGTATCGCGAGCGCCTCGTGCGGCGGGGATATCGCGTCGTCGGTGTGCCGGAGCTGCGCACGCGGGAGGGGCGGGACCCGGGCGTGGGTCTGCGGCCGCTCGATCTCGTCTACTGCAACGTCCTGCCGGGTCTGCACCGCGGCCGCCCCGCGGTCCACTATCTGCCCTGGGGCATTCCAGCGCTGGACGCGGCGGCCGAGCAGTGTTTCCGCGCTGCCGGCGCCCGGCCGGTCCGTGTGACCGGAGCGCCGGACCTGGCGCGCGCGATGATGCAACGGGCGGCCGGCCTGCGGTGCTTCTGCGGCACGATGCCGTGACCGCGCGAGGTTCTCTAGGTCGCGGGCGCGTTCTCCGGATTGGACGCGGGGACGGCAGCTCCGTTACCAACCCCCTGGCGATCGACAATGACAGACTCGAGGTCTCGCTCCTCGCCGGAAGATCGTAGGCGCATGAGCGTGGGCAGCACCACCAGCGAGGCGGCCAGCGTCATCACGGAACCGATCACGAGCAGCAAGCCAAGGCTCCACACGCCCTGATGGTGCGCCACGAGCAGGCTGCCGAAGCCCGTGATGGTCGTGAGGCCGTTGAACAATACCGCCATCACCGTGCTGCGTGCCAGCCGTGATCCCCCACCGTGTTCGGGCGACTCGAGGGATCGGAGAACGATGTACACGCCATACTCGGCGGCAGAGCCGATGATGAGCGGCAGCGCCCAGACGTTCACGAGGTTGAACTTGAGCCCGGCCAGCTGCATGATTCCCACCGTCCACAGCGTTCCGAGGATGAGCGGGATCATCGCGAGGATGGTCTCTCGCATCCGGCGGATCATGAGCGCGGCGATGCCGGTGACGAGCACTAACGCGTAGACCAGCCCCTGCTGGAACGAGCTCCCGACGAGAAGCGCCGACTCGTAGCCGACGACCGGCTGTCCGGTGACGTTGGGATCGACGGTGCGCAACTCCTCCACGAAGCGTGCCTGGCTCGACCGGTCCCAGGGGTCGTGCCGGGAGTAAATCTGTAGCAGCAGCCTCCCGCTCTTGCCGATGAACCGTCGCCGCGACTCTTCGGGCAGGTCTCCGAGCGTGAGCGGAGCCGGACGCGCGGCGAGCTGAAGCCGCCGCCACTGCTGCGCGAAGTCCGCCGCCAGCTGCGCCTGGTAGTCGGCGAGCATGATTTCGACGGCGCCCCTCTCGCGTGCCTTCAGCCTCTCGAGAAGCGCCGAGGTCGCGCGGGCAATGACGAGAATGTCCTGAGGCGGCCCGTCACCGCCGCGGTGCGCGCTCGCGACGTCCATTCGGCGCTTCAGGGTTTCGAGCGCCACGGTGAGCGCACGCAGATCGAGGGGACGCGGAGCGCCCGGCTGGATACTGTCCGCCACATCGGCGAGGCGCTGAAGGAGCGGCAGCTTGTCGGCCTGCCGATCGGGCAACACGGACAGTACGCTCTGCACGTCCGACACGGAGGGCAAGCGCGCGAACGCCAGCTGCTTGGCCTCGAGCTCCGCAAGGGTAGGCACCGTGGAAAGCGCCGCAAACACCGAGCGTCCAGCGGCGGCGGCCGCCTTCCTCTCCCAGACGACCGACTCGCTGCCGTTGGCCTGGAGATTCAACAGGTTGTAATCGAAGCCGACCAGTGGCGCGGCCCACAGGGACGCCGCGCTCGCCACCACCGCCACCCCGACGATGGTCTTCGGATAGCGCGCGAGCCACTCCAGCGCCAGGACCTCGCGCCCGCTGCGATCGTCCGCCCGCGCCTCCGGCGGGGGCTCGGCGCCAGGGCCGTCAACCGGTACGAGTGGGGGGGCTTTGTGCCAGCGGTCGATCAGCAGCACGGCGGCCGGGAACACGGTCACCATCGACATGAACGACAACAAAATTGCTGTGCCGGAGATGAACCCGAAATCGCGGATGCCCTGGAACTCCCCGGTCATCAGGATGTAGAAGGTCACGGCAGCGGTGAGGGCGCCGAGCAGGATGCCGGGGCCGCTTCGCGCGGCGGTGCGTTCGAGCGCGGCGATGAACGTCCGACCGAGCACGCGCTCTTCTCGATACCGGAACAGGAAGAAGGTGCCGTAGTCGGTTCCAAGGCCGACGACGACCGAGATGAACATCATGGAGACGATGGTGAGGTGGCCCACCAGCAGCGTGATGACGCCCAGCGACCAGGCGAGGCTCAGCGTGAGCACGGCGAGCATGGCACACGAGATCAGCAAGTGCCGGAACGCGAGCACCAACAGGCCGAGACTGAGCGTCAGCGCCAGGATGCTGCCGATCTCGCCGTCCCGGGTGGCGGCGCTCAGCTCGTCGTTGAAGAGCGCGGGCGCTCCCGTGACGCCGGCCGTGAC
>JBKKCN010000727.1:0-2742 GCA_046712525.1 Candidatus Rokuibacteriota bacterium | reverse complement strand
GGCGAGCGCGTGCCGGATGTCGTCCACGTCCTGAGGAATGACGAAGATATCGGCGGGGCCGCCGATACGAAGTGACGTGTGAAAGCTCAGGGGTTCCTTGAAGCGCACTTCCCCTCGGATCTCTCCTAGCATTGCGCCCTCCCATTCAGCGAGTCGGCCTCGAGTCGGCGCAAGATCTCCGGACCGAGCTGGCTGACATCGCTCCCGGCGCCCAACGTCAGCACCAGGTCGCCCGGCCGGGTGACCTCGCAAAGGTGGTCCACGATGCGATTCCGGTCGCTGCCGAGATACGTGACGTGGCGGTGGCCGTGCGAGCGAATGCCGCTCGCGAGATCCTCGGCGGTGACGCCGGGGATGGGTGGCTCCCCCGCTCCGTAAATGTCCATGAGAAGCAGCACGTCCGCCTGATTGAAGGCGGTCAGGAACTCCTGTCGCAGATGCACGGTGCGCGTGTACCGGTGCGGCTGGAACACGGTCACGATCCGGCAATCGAACCCCGCCTTGGCGGCGGCAAGGGTCGCGCGGATCTCCGCGGGGTGATGGCCGTAGTCGTCGACCACGGTGATCCCCCGCACGTTACCGAGAACCTGGAATCGGCGCTGCACGCCCGCAAAGCCGGCGAGCGCTTTCTGGATGGTGACGAACGGGATATCGACGTCCAGCCCGACGCCGACGGCGGCGAGCGCGTTGAGCACGTTGTGACGGCCGGGGATCTGCAGCGTGCACTCACCGAGGAGGGCGCCGCGGTGGTACACCTCGAAGCGGCTCGTCATGCCGGCCAGGTGCAGGCGACGGGCCACGAGGTCCGCCCCCGACTCCAGGCCGTAGGTGATGATGCGCTTCTCGATGCGCGGAATGAGGAGCTGGATGTTCGGCTGATCGAGACAGAGCACGGCGGCGCCGTAGAACGGCACCTTCGACACGAAGCGCACGAACGCCTCGCGGATGGCGTCGAGGCTGCCGTAGTGATCCATGTGCTCGGCGTCGATGGTGGTGACCACGGCGATGGTGGGATCGAGCTTCAGGAAGGAGCCGTCCGACTCGTCCGCCTCCGCCACGAGGAAATCGCCCTGCCCGAGGCGCGCGTTCGAGCCCAGCCCGGTCACGCGCCCTCCCACCACGATGGTGGGGTCGAGACGTCCCTCCGCGAGGACCGCGCCCACCATCGAGGTGGTGGTGGTCTTGCCGTGCGTGCCGGCGACCGCGATGCCGTACTTGAGGCGCATCAGCTCGGCCAGCATCTCGGCGCGCGGGATGGCGGGAATCTGGCGCTGGCGCGCCACCTGGACCTCGATGTTGTCGCGCGACACCGCGGAGGAGTACACCACCACGTGCGCGCCGTCCGTGTGGCTCGCCTCGTGACCGACGAAGATCTTCGCGCCGAGCTGTTCGAGGCGCTCCACGGCGTCGTTGCGGCGCGCGTCCGAACCGGTGACCCGGTAGCCGAGGGTGAGGAGGATCTCGGCGATCCCCGACATCCCGCTGCCGCCGATGCCGACGAAGTGAATCTGCTGGTAGCGCTTAAACATGGCTGTGCTGGGAGATGTTGAGGAGCATGCCCGTGGACACCATCGTCATCATCAGCGCGGAGCCGCCGAACGAGATGAACGGCAGCGGCAAGCCCTTCGTGGGCAGCAGGCCCGTGACCGCGCCCAGGTTCACCAGCGTCTGCGTGGCGAGGAGCACGGTGATGCCGAGCGCCAGGTAGGCGCCGAACGGCTCCGGCGCGCGCAGGCCGATGCGCAGCCCGCGCCAGATGAGGACGGCGAAGAGCGCGACGATCGTCATCGAGCCCACGAACCCGAACTCCTCACCGATGACGGCGAAGATGAAGTCCGTGTGCGACTCCGGCAGGTAGAAGAGCTTCTGCCGCGAGCCGCCGATGCCCTGGCCGAAGAGGCCGCCGTTGCCGAGGGCCAGCCACGACTGGATGATCTGAAAGCCGCTGCCCCGCGCATCCGCCCAGGGATCGATGAAGGCGGTGACGCGGCGCAGGCGGTACGGCGCCGCGTACACCGCGAGCGCCAGCAACGGCAGGGCGGGCGCCAACGCCCACGCGAGGTGCTTGAGCGGGCTGCCCGCGATGTAGAGCAGGCCGAAGGTGAGGGCGACGAGCGTGAGACAGGAGCCGAGGTCCGGCTGCATGAGCACCAGCGCCGCCAGCGCCGCCGCCACCAGCATGGGAGGCAGGAAACCGCGCCGGAAGTCCGCGAGGTCGTCGTGACGGCGCTTGGCGAGGAAGCCGGCGAGGTAGACGACGAGCGCGAGCTTGGCCAGCTCCGCGGGTTGAAACGATACCGGCCCCAGGCGGATCCATCGCCGGGTGCCGTTGATCGCCTGCCCCAGCGGGGGCACGAGCACGAGCACCAGCAGTACCACCGCAACGACCAGCACGGGAACCATGAGCGGCTCCAGGCGGCGATAGTCGACACGCAGCACCACCCACAACGCGGCCGACCCCAGCAGCGCCCAGAACGCCTGTTTCTTCAGAAAGAAGTACGGATCGTGAAAGCGGTCGGCGGCCACGATCGCGCTCGCCGAGTAGACCATCACCACGCCCGCGGAGAGCAGCACCACCGCGACGCCGAACAGCCACATGTCTGGCGTGAGCTTGCGAGGCATCAGTCTTTCACCTGGCCTGGATTCTTTGACATGGGGGGGAGCGGAAGCCGCTCCCCCCCCAAGCCCCCCCACCACACGCCGCGACCCGCGAAATTGAACAGACCGAGATTTTTTGACAAG
>JBKKCN010000726.1:0-5323 GCA_046712525.1 Candidatus Rokuibacteriota bacterium | reverse complement strand
AGCGTGCGGCGGTCCGTGGAGGATCCGCAGCGCGATGCCACCGTCAACGTGCTCGGCGCCATCAACGTGCTCGAAGCGGCGCGCAAGCACGGCGCCCGCCGCGTGATCTTCGCGTCCACCGGAGGCGCGATCTACGGCGAACAGGACGGACCGCCCGCCGACGAGCGGCATCCGTGCCGGCCGTGCAGCCCGTACGCGGTGGCCAAGCTCGCCGTCGAGTATTACCTCGACTATTACCGCGCGACGTATGGGCTGGACGCCATCGTCCTGCGCTACGCGAACGTCTACGGCCCTCGCCAGAACCCGCACGGCGAGGCGGGCGTGATCGCCGCCATCATGGAGCGGCTGCGGGCGGGAGTGACGCCGACGATCTTCGGTGACGGTGAGCAGGTACGGGATTACGTCTATGTCGCCGACGTCGTGCGCGCCAACCTCGCCGTCCTGCACGCGGACCCGTGCGCCGAGGAGACGGCGATCATCAACGTCGGCACCGGCGTGGGCACCACCGTCAACCGCCTGTGGGCGCTCATCGCCGCCACGGCCTCCGCCACCACGCCGCCTGCGTACGCGGCGGCGCGCGCGGGCGACGTCCGCCGCAGCGTGCTCGACGCCTCGCGCGCCAAGCGCGCGCTCGCGTGGGAGCCGGAGGTCGACCTCGCGGAGGGCATCCGGCGCACGTGGGCATGGTTCGCCGCCGCCCGTCACGGCGCGAACCGGAGCATCCGGTAACCCAAAACGGAAAGGCGTCCCTTCCGCGCGCGCCGCGGCCCCAGCCGCCGCTCGGGCGCGACGGGGCGGGAGTCGTCCCGCCGGTCGCGCCGGCGACGCTCGACGATGATCTGCACCCCCCTCACCCCCGTGAACGATTCCGCGAGGTAACGGTAAAGGCTCTCCTCGCCGCGGCTCACCACGATGAGCATCTCGACGCCGCGCAGCGAGGGCGCCGGCAGCGTGGCGAGCACGCTCTCGTAGTGCTCCGGACAGATACCATGCGTGACGCCCGTGTCGCTGAGCGGCTCGCGGTAGCCGAGGAAGCCCGTGCGACCCTCGCGATGGCACCAGGCGCAGACGACCCTCACGCGGGCCCGGTGCCGGCGCGGGCGCCGCGCCGGCAGTGATTTTCGCCGCCCGCCCCGCCTGAACGCGATAGACTGGAGGCGTTGATCGCTCCATGAGCCAAGCCGCCGCTACGGCGGGTGAATACCCAGCCCTGACGTCCGTCCAACGTACACGCGCATCTCAACCACCGGCAAGCCGAGGAGAAGTGATGTCCGCCAAGAGCCCGGAAGATCTCGTGATGGCCGCCCTCAGGAAACGTCCGGGCGAATTCTTGTGCGGCGGGTGCCTCGCTCTCGCCGCCGGGCTCAGCCTGCAGGACGCGCGCAACGTCATGGCCGCCATGGATACCGCCCCTCACGTCGAGCTCCGCAAGGAGCCGTGCTCCGTGTGCGCGCGCACGCTCGACCTCGTCGGCATCGTCACACCGGGCCGGTTCGTCTAAGCTCAACCCTTTCACGCGGTTGCGCGAGCGTGCACGTGCACGCCTCGCGCCTCAATGTCTGACCTTGACTCGCTCCGTTGTCCCTCCTACACCGCCGCGGACGAAAACCTTTACAGGGGTTGTTGCGCTTGAGGCGGCCACCTAGACTGCTGACTTCGGAAGCGAGCGAATGCGGACTTCCGATGGAGGAGAACATCGAGTGGATGGATGGTGGGACCAGATCGAGCAAGAGATTCGAGAGTGCGTGGAGCGGCACGGAGCGCTGACGACGTCCGAACTGGCGCGACATCTCCGCATGTCGGAGGGCGCCACCGCGTCGGTGCTGCGGGTGCTCGCCCCCAGCCACGACGTTCACATGAACGTTCGGCTCTCGCGCCGGGAACGCCGGCAGCCGGCCGACGCGCCACGGACCGCGGCATGAGCGGGAAGGAGGCAACGACGATGGATGCGAACCCTGGCTTCGACAGGCTGCGCAGTGAAGGACAGATCGCCTGGGCGCCGCGGGAGCGCGCGTGGGTCGGCCGCCCCGACGACATCGTCCGCGCGCTCGCCAGCGATGGCTTCGAGGAGTACAAGCACGAGGTGGTTCGCAGCCGGCGCGACCGTGAGCCGACGGCGGGACTCTGGCAGGGCCTGAACAATCGCACGGGCGCCGTGGGGTCCGCCGTATGGGTTCGCCAGGCATCCGATGATCGCGCGATCGTCTTCGTCGACATCGACGGCGAGCCGCTGGGGCAGTGACCATGACCCTCCTGCAGCCTGCCGAGGTCGGTACGCTGTGGGCGCACCATATCGCAGGTCGCAGGAGGGCGCCGTCGAACGCTACGTCAGGACGGATCCAGGGTGGCTGGGCCGCGTACCGAGCAGCGGACAGCCGGGCGGTGAGGCCGCCAGCTTCTTCTCGATGATGCCGGTGGCGTATCGCTCGAGATAGTGGGTGATCGTCTCCACGCGGATCTTCACGGAGCCGGCGGGCTTGGTGGAGTCCAGATCCTGGAATGAGAAGAACAGCGTGCCCGACCGCTCGATGATCTGCTGCACCGGCGAGTAGGTGGGCTGATCCATGCCGCACTCGTAGCTCGACATCCGGACCACGCAGGCGATCCAGGGAATCCGGGCCGCCACCTTGGCGCCCCACAGGATCTCGTTGGTGTTGGAGGAGTAGGACGACTGCCACACGTCGTGGATGTCGAACGCCGACTTGATGTGCCCGGCGCGGATGTCGGCCCCGAACGCCCACTCCATGAGGTCGGCGTCGATCGGGAAGTATTGCATCCATAGGATGGGGTAGCCGTAGGCTTGGAGGTCCACCTCGATCTCGTGGCCGATGCCGGGGTCCATGTGGTACGGGCGGGCCACCACCAGCAGGCACGCCCGGTTCTCGCGCGCACACCACTCCAGCACCTCGCGTCCCTTCTTGCGCAGGCGCTCGTTGAACGCGTGCAACGCCGCGTAGCCCTCGTCGACGGCGCGCGCCATTTCCTCGCGCGTGAGCCCAGGCAGTGCATCCTGCATCCCGTCGAAGAGCTGCTTGGGGACGAGCAGCGGCTCGTCCAGCGAGACGAAGGGCGTGACGTACCTGATGCCGGCCTCGGCGAAGACGTCGCCCTCTTTCAGGAAGCCCGCCTTGATGCTCTCCGGTGCGGCCATCACCCGGGGACAGGTGAGCGTGCGCGCGACGTGGCCGCTCATGAACGACGGCAGCGTATAGATCATCGGCGAGAGCAGGATGTCGAGCTTCTGCTTCTGGCCGAACACCAGCTCACCGTAGTGACCGGACATGCACTTCACCGGATAGCAGCAGTCGACGGTCCCGCGGCCCTTGCCGAACTGGCGCCCCTGCTCCTCCGACGTGTCGCCGGAGAAGACGATGTTGCGCGGGTCGAAGCCGAGCGCCCCCAGCAGCCCCATCCAGAACTGGTGGGTATTCCAGAGGTTCAGGACGCGCGGGATGCCGATCCGCAGCTTACTGCGCGACGGGGGCGGCGCTGACCCGGCGGAATGCGTCCTTGCGAACCATCTCGGCAACGTTAGGATACTCACGCTTGACCTCCTCGAGCTTGGCCTTGACCACCCGCATTTCGTTGACGTCCTCGACGAGCCCCTTGGGGCACGAGTTGCCGCTGATCACGCGCTCGTACCCTGCCGCCAGCGGCAGCTTGCTCCACGAGCGCCCCTTGGCGCCGGGAAGCTGGACGTCGATGAATGTGCGCGTGCAGTTGATCGGGCACCACTTGCAGACCGTCTCGGGGCTGGTCGTGCTCGTGTACGTCAGCGCATCGATGGTCTCGAAGCCGCGAAAGCTCGAGGCCCCGCCCTTCATTCGCCAGTCGGCCGCGCACAGCGCGGCGCCGATGGCGCCGGCCTCGCCGCAGTACGGGTGCAGCACGACCTCGGCCTCCGGCACCTTGCTGCGGATGAAGTCGACCTGGGCCTTCACCACCGCCATGTTGCGGTGGGTGCCGCCCTGCAGAACGAATTTGCGTCCGGCTGCCCGGAGATTCTGCAACTGGCCGGCATAGATCCACACGTTGACGGGCAGCACAGCGGCGAGGGCGGCCATGATCTCCTCGGCCGACCAGCCCTTGCGCTGCTGATTGACGATATCGGACTGGAGAAAGACGCCGCAGCCCATCGCGAGGCTCGGCATTGACTTGGCCTCGAAGGCGCGGCCGGCATAGGCCTCGAGGGGGACGCCGTAGCGCTCGGCCACGCCCTGCAAGAAGGCGCCGTTGCCCGACGAGCACTGCGAGTTGAGCCGGAAGTCGGCGACGGTGCCCTGGCGCAGGATCATGATCTTGACATCGGTGCCGCCGACGTCACAGATCACGTCGGCGTCGGGGTAGAAGTGTAGGGCGGCGGTGGCGTGGGCAACCGTTTCCACCACGCCGACGTCGGTGCCCAGCACGTCCTTGAGCAGATCCTTGCCGTACCCGGTGAGCGCCAGCCCGCCCACGTCGGTGAAGCCCGCCTCGCGCACTTGACGGAACAGCGACTGGGCGTCCTCGATCGGATTGCCCTTGGACAGCGCGTAGCACGAGAACAACAGCTCGCGGTCCTCGGACATCACGACCGCCTTGGCGGTGGTGCTACCGAAGTCGCAGCCGATCAGCACCGAGCCGACGTGCTTCTCACGCCCGGCGCCGCACGACGCCGCCGGCCGGACGTACTCGCTCACGAAGGTGGCGAGATCGCCCTCGCCGGTGATGAGACCCTTGGCGCCGGCCTTGGCCTTCTGCTCGTGCTGGCCTTCCTTCACCCACCAGATGAGCTTGTCGCGACCGAGGTACACGCCGACCTCGGGCTTCTCGTTCCTGCCGATGTCCACGCAGCCCAGGCAGGCGTAGTAGAGCGCCTCGGCAGGGACGATGATGAGCTCGGCCGGCTCCCGGCCCTCCGGCAACGCGACCTTGCGCTGGGACCACAGCTTGGCCAGGTGGTAGCGCCACGCCTCCTGTAGCCCCTTGAAGAAGAGGTTGGGGCCGCCAAGCAGCAGCACTTCCGGCAGCGGCGTGTTGCCCTTGGTGAGCGTGGCCAGGTTCTGGTACACGACCGCCTCGAACAGGCTGGCGATGATCTCCTCCACCGGCACGCCCGTCTTCACCAGCGTGTTGGCGTCGGTCTCGGCGAAGATGCCGCACTTGCTGCTCACCTTGTGCAGGCTCATGCCGGCGTACGGCATGTCGGCGAGCCGTTCGCTCGCCACCTGCAGCTTGCGCGCGGTCTTCTCGATGAAGGTCCCGGTGCCGCCGCTGCAGGCCGACTGCATGTAGACCTGCTTGGACTTTCCCGTCCCGGTGGCGGTGAAGAAGATGGTCTTCA
>JBKKCN010000725.1:0-3106 GCA_046712525.1 Candidatus Rokuibacteriota bacterium | reverse complement strand
GGGCCGGACGCTCCGCAGCGGCATCGAGGCCTGCTTCGAGCGCGCGGGCGTGCCCGGGGCCGTCACCGGGATGGGCTCGCTCTTCCGCCTGCATCCGGCGGCGCGTCACTTCGTCGACTATCGCAGTGCTGTGCCGTCGAAGGACGAGACCGCGCGGTTCGATCGGCTCTACCGGCGGCTCATCGACCACGGCATCCTGCTGGCGCCGACCGGGCTCGGGTGCCTGTCGACCGCGGTGGGCGAGTCCGAGGTCGAGTATTTCCTCGAAGTGCTCAACGCGTGCATCACCAAAGGAGACTCCGCATGAAACGCTCGCTGCTTGCCCTCACCGTCCTTGTCGCGCTCGTCGGCGCGCCGGCTTTTGCGTACGCGCAGAAGGTGTTCAAGATCGCCGCCATCGTCCCCGTCTCGGGACCGGCGGCCGCCTTCGGCCTCGGCTGCCAGCGCGGCCTCGAGATGGCCGCCGAAGACATCGGCGTCTTCACGGTGGCCGGCGAGAAGTACAAGATGGAAGTGGTGACGTACGACACCGTGTACGCGCCGGACAAGACGGTGGCCGCTCTCAACCGCGCCGTGTACAACGACAACGTGAAGTACGGCGTGATCATCGGCGCCGGCGTGCACCCGCCCATCCTGCCCATCATCCGGGAGACCGGCTTTCTCGACTTCGCCTTCGCCGCCGCCGGCAAGCAGGTCACCAACGCGGAGAATCCGACCGTGTTCCGCATCATGGCGTCGTCGGACCAGCTCTACCAGACATACGCCGTCGCCATCGCCGAGAAGCTCGGCGCCAAGCGCATCGCGTTCCTTGGCCCGAACGACGAGCTCGGCAAGAACGACGCGAAGGCGATCAAGGCCGAGGTCGAGAAGATGAAAGCGCAGGGCGTGTCGTTCGTGGGCGATGAGTACTACGAGCGCGGCGGCCGCGACTTCGGGCCCGCGCTGCTACGCCTGATCGCGCAGAAGCCTGACATCATCGATACCGACGGCTCGCCCACGGGCTCGATCGCGCTCATCGCCAAGCAGGCGCGCGAGCTCGGCTACAACGGCTACTTCGTCAACTCCACGGCCGTGCTCGAGGCCAAGGCCATCTCGGACATCGCGGGCAAGGCGGGCGAGAACATCATCGCGCTCCGCATCTGGGCGAACCCGCCCACGAAGCTCTACACCGAGCTCGCCGAGCGGCACCAGAAGAAGTACGGCGAGGCGGCGCCGGGCACGCTCTGGGAGACGTACGGCGCCGCGCGCTGGCTCGTCGACACCATCACCAAGGCCGGCACCTTCGACACGAAGCAGGTCGCCGGCGCGTTGGCCGGCTCGAGCTACCCCAACCATCCCTTCGGCCCCGCCTCATGGGGTGGAGAGAAGGCGTACGGCATCAAACGGCAGATCGTCATGCCGATCCCCGCGTCAATTTTGAAAAATGGCAAGTGGGAGCCGTTCGACGTGAAGTCCGGCAAGTTCGACTAGTCGGGGCGGGGGCGCCCCGGGGCGCCCCCAGCTTCAATCCGTTGGACCTCTACCTCCACCTCATCGCGCAAGGGCTCGCCATCGGCGTGCTCACCGGCATCCTCTACGTGCTGATCGCGCTCGGTCTCACCCTGATCTACGGCATCCTGCACATCGTCAACTTCGCGCACGGGGAGATCTACATGCTCGGCGCGATGGGCGTCTTCTACGGCTACGTCGTCCTCAAGTGGCCGATCGCGGTGACGCTCGTGGCCATCCTCGTGCTCTCGCTGCTGCTGGGGCTCGTCGTGGAACGCGCGTTCTTCCGCTCGCTGCGTGGCCAGTGGCTGCAGCTCGTGGTCGCCAGCGTCGGGCTGTCGCTCATCATCCAGTCGCTCGCGTGGGTCGCGTTCGGGATCCAGGAGAAGCACGTCCCGTCCTTCTTCACCGGGATCGTATCCTTTGGCGGTGTGCGCCTGCCCATGGAGCGCCTCGTGGCCGCCGCGGTGGGCGTGGTCCTCGTGGCGCTCCTGTACCTGCTCGTCTACCGGACGAAGGTGGGGCTCGCGATGCGCGCGATCGAGGAGGACGAGGAGACCGCGCGCATGCTCGGCATCAACGCCGACGGCGTCGCCGCCCTCGCGTGCGCGATCGGCTTCGCGCTCGCCGCCCTCGCGGGCGCCTTCGTGGCGCCCATCTACTCGATGAACCCGGGGATGGGGCTCGAAGTCATCCTGATGTCGTTCCTCATCATCATCGTGGGCGGGCTCGGGAGCATCACCGGCACCGTGCTCGCCGGGCTGCGCATCGGCGTGCAGCAGTCCGTGGGGGGCGTGCTGATCGGCGCGGAGGCGGCCTACGGGCTCGTCTTCGTCGTGATGATCGTCGTGCTGATCTTCCGCCCCGCGGGGCTGCTCGGAAAGACATGAAGCGCGGCCTGCTCGCCCTGGTCATCGCGGCCCTGGCGCTGCTCCCGCCGCTCGGCGAGCCGTACGTGCTGCACGTGGCCATCGTCGTCCTCATCCACGTGGTGTACGCGCAGGCGCTGTACGTCATCATGCGGATGGGCTACCTGTCGTTCGGCCACGCGGGCTACATTGCGCTCGGCGGCTACACGTCCGCGCTGCTGGCGACGAAGCTCGGCATCAGCCCGTGGCTCGGCTTCCTCGCGGGCGGCCTCGTCGCCGCGCTCTTCGCGTGGGCGCTCGGCACGGTGACGCTGAAGCTGCGCGGCATCTACTTCAGCCTGTCGGTGTTCGCGTTCGCGGAGGTCGTCAACGCCGTCTTCCGCGCCTTCGAGGTGTTCGGCGGCCCCGCCGGCATCGCGGCCGTGCCGCGGCCCGCGCTCTTCGGGACGCGACTCAATACGCACCTGCAGTTCTACTACGTGGTCCTGGTGGTCTCGCTCGTCTCGCTGTTTTTCCTCTACCGGCTGCAGTGGACGCGCTTCGGGTTCACGCTGCTCGCCCTGCGCACGCGCGACACCGAGGCGCTGGCGGAGAGCATCGGGATCAACGCCGCGCGCCACAAGACGCTGGCCTTCGTCGCCTCCTGCTTCTTCTGCGGCCTGATGGGCGCCGTCCACGTGCACTATCTCCGCTTCGTGAGCCCGTTCGTCTTCACCTTCTTCCTCTCGACGGACCTGATGGTCTACGTC
>JBKKCN010000724.1:0-4737 GCA_046712525.1 Candidatus Rokuibacteriota bacterium | reverse complement strand
CTCTTCGCCCGCCAGCTCGAAGATCCCCGCGTTCAGCTCGCCCATGACCCCCACCAGCCGCTGCACTTCCCGCCAGCTCGCGAGGCGGCTGGCGACCGGACGCCGATCTGGCGTCTCGTGGCTGGGTGAGCGCGAGGTGGTGAAGCCGATGGCCCCCGCCCGGATGGCGTCGCGCAGCTCGCGCGCCATCGCGTCCAGATCCGCCTCGCCGGCTTCCTCGTCGAAGGCGCGCTCGCCCATCACGTAGGTGCGCAGGGCGGAGTGGCCGAGGTAGCCCGCGTAGTTGATCCCTTTCGGCAGCGCCTCCACACAGTCGAGGAACTGCGAGAAGGTCGTCCACTTCCAGTCGATGCCGGCGTTCATCGCCGCCGCGGAGATGTCCTCCGCCCGCTCGAGATTGCGCATGACGAGGTGACGATCGGGCGCCGCGCAGGGAGCGAGCGAGAATCCGCAATTGCCCATCACGACGCTGGTCACGCCGTGCCAGCACGAGCAGGTGCCGAGCGGGTCCCAGAAGACCTGGGCGTCCATGTGCGTGTGCCCGTCCACGAAGCCGGGCGCCACCACGCGGCCCTCGGCGTCGATGACCTCGCGCGCGCCCTCACGGATGCGGCCGATGCTGGCGATACGGCCGCCACGCACGCCGACGTCGGCCCGGTAGCGCGGCAGGCCGGAGCCGTCGATCACCACCCCGTTGCGAATCACCAAGTCATACGCCATCGCCGGCTCTCCTCTCTCGTGGATCGTACTTCAGCGCGCTTGCGCTGCCGCCACCATCAGCCGGGCAATTCGACGGGCGGGTAATAGGGGCGATCACCGAGCGCGTCGACGGCGGCCCAGAAGGTGGCGCTGCCGGCTTTGCCCGGCTCTTCGAGCTCCCAGGTTTGGCGCCGGTAGCTCCAGCTTTCGGGATGGAGGCGGAGCGCCTCGGCGAGATACGGCGCCGCCGCCTCACCGAGTCCGATTGCGCTCAGGTACTGGCCGAGACGGAAGTTGGCCGCGGCCAGCGCGTGCTCTTCAGTGGGCGCCGGTAAGCGGCGGCGCGCGCTGTCGGCGGAGAGCACGAACCGGCTCGTAGAGCCGTGGGCGACCCAGTCGCGCAGCGCGTTCAGGTACGCCGTGCGCACGCGCTCGCGCTCGGCGAGGCCGTCGGCGCTCATCTGCTTGGTGGTGCGGTCGAGGTGCGTGCGGAAGGCATCGCTCGTGCCCGCCGGCTCCGCCGGCCTCACGATGCGCCCCCTCTCGTCGATCCACACCGCGCTGGAGACGTTGACCATGCCGTAGAGCTCGGCCACGACGTGGCGCTCGTCGATGAGGCAGGGGTACGTCGGCCTCGCAGCGCGGATCCACTGCTCCGTCTTCGCCGCCCCGCCGCTGTCCAGCGCCACCGCAATCACGATGAAGTTGCGCTCACCCAGCTCCTCGTACAGCGCCTGCCACACGGGCAGGTCGAAGCGGCAGCCTCACCAGGACGCCCACGAGACGAGAAAGATTTTCTTGCCCCGGTAGTCGGCGAGCGCATGCGAGCGTCCCTCGAGATCGGGGAGCGTGAAGTCCGGAGCCTGCAGCGACTCGCGCTGCCGGCGCCGCACGCCCGCTCCTTCGCCGAAGAACCACACGCCGCGGGCATCGTCGTGCACCACGGGCTCTCCGAGCCAGCGCGCGAGGGCGGCGATATTGAAGCGTGACCGCCCCTCGCGCAGGAACTGCCCTTCACGACCCTGCGGAATCGGAACACACATGTCTCCGTAGCAGGCGCCCTCGGGTTTCAGCTCCCATCCGGTGGCGGCCGGCAGCGCGTCCACCGTCACCCAGAGATCGTCACCTTCGGCCACGACGGCGCCCGCGGGCGCCGCGTACGGGTCTTGTTCTTTATAGAGAATGGTGACACTCATCGGTTCCTCCACACGCGGCGTCCGGGGTTGAGGGTTGCCCACTCGTCGGCGGGCCGCTCGTCGAGAGCGGTGCCGAAGGCGACGCCGGGCGGCACCATGAGATTCGAGCCGAGCGTCTTCGGGAATGCCTCCGCGACGTCCTCGGGCTCCCACCGCCCGTCGCCCTGGATCGCAGACTCGGCGCGGGGCTGACTGAGGATCGTGTACCGGTAACCGCGGGCGTGGAACACCTGGCCATTCACGCCGGCGGCGGCGTCGCTGGCGAGATAGACGACCAGTGGCGCCACGTTGTCGGGATCGCGATCTGTGCCCATGGCGAGCTCGCTCGGCCACTTGCCGGTCTTGTCGAAAACCTCCTGCGCGCGGGGCGTGGTATCCACCATCCGGGTGGCGCCGCTCGGCATCACCGCATTCACCGTGACGCCGTACTTGGCGAGTGCGTTCGCCGTCGACCACGTGAGGCCGATGATGCCCGCCTTGGCGGCGGCGTAGTTCGGCTGGCCCGGCGCACCGAGGGCCGACACCGACGACATGCTGATGATGCGGCCTCCCCGCTGCTCGCGCATGCGCGCGGAGGCCGCGCGCATGGTGTTGAAGGTACCCTTGAGGTGCACGTTGACGACGGCGTCCCAGTCTTCCTCGCTGATGTTGAAGATCATCCGGTCGCGCAGGTTGCCGGCCACGTTGACGAGGATGTCGATGCGACCCCACGTCGACACCGCCTGCTCCACCATCGCCGCGCCCTGCTTGAAGTCGGCCACCGAGCCCGTGTTGGCAACCGCCTCACCGCCCGCCTTGCGGATCGTCTCCACCACCGCGTTGGCGACGGAGGGGTCGTTCCCCGTCCCGCTGATGTCCACCCCGGGATCGTTGACGACCACCTTGGCGCCCGCCTTCGCAAACGCGATGGCGATGCCCCGCCCGATGCCGCGTCCCGCCCCCGTCACGACCGCCGTCTTGCCGTCGAGCATGCCCATCAGCGTCCCTCTCAGCGTTCGGTTGAGCGTCCCTCTCAGCGTTCGTTCGAAAGAACCAGCGTGCCTGCCGCGGACAGCATGCCGCCCATGCCATTGACGAGTGATCGCTTCACGTTCGGCACCTGCCGCGCCCCGCACTCGCCGCGGAGCTGGCGGGTGGCCTCGATGATCGGAAAGATGCCGTACATCCCCGTGTGCGTGTAGGACAGCCCGCCGCCGTTCGTGTTGATGGGCAGCGTGCCGCCGGGCGTGGAGCGCCCGTTCTCGAAGAAGGCCACGCCTTCGCCGCGCTTGGCGAGCCCGAGCGCCTCCAGCATCAGCGGCGGCCCCGAGGTGAAGGCGTCGTAGAGCATGATGTGGTCGAAGTCCCGCGGTCCCACCCCCGCCATCGCGAATGCCCGCTCGCCCGAGATGCGCGTGGCCTCGCTGTAGGCGAGGTTCTTCATCTGCGTGAGGCTCACGTGCTCGGTGGCCTCGCCCATCCCGCGCACGTACACGGGTTTCTTGGCGCAGTCACGGGCACGATCCGATCGTGTCAGCACCACCGCTCCCCCGCCGTCGGTCACGAGGCAGATATTCAAGAGGTTGAACGGATAGACCACCGGCCGCGACTTCAGCACGTCCTGCACGGTGATGGGCTCGCGGTTCTTCGCCCTGGGATTCAGCGCCGCCCACGCCCGCGTGGACACCGCCACCTGCGCCCACTGCTCGAGGGTGGTGCCGTGCTCGTGCATGTGACGCGTGGTGATCATCGAGAACTGGGTGGGCGGCGTGCCGAAGCCGTACGGGATCTCGAACTGACCGCTGATGGCGGTGTCGCGCGTGCGCGTGACGCCCACGCCGGAGCGGCCGCTCTCGCCGTGCGAGACCACCGCCACGTCGCACAGGCCGTGGTGCAGCGCGGCGGCGGCGTGCTCCACCATGATGATGAAGGAGCAGCCGCCCACGGTGGTGCCGTCCACATAGCGGGGCGTGATGCCGAGCGCCTCGCCGAGCGTGGCCGGCGAGTGCTGGCCCGCGGTGAAGATGCCGTCCACGTCCTTGACGCGCAGACCCGCGTCGCGCACGGCGTTGGTCACCGCCTCCAGGTGCAGCGTGAGCTGGCTCTTGCCGGGCAGCGTGCCCATCTCGTCGCTCTCGTCGGCACCCACGATGCACACCGAGTTCGACAGCGCCTTCATCGCGCACCCGCCGGCTGAAAGAGCGGCAGCGTGACGTCGTCGGTGAGCTTGTGGAAGACGACCTCCACCGGCATGTCGCACTTGATGGTCTTCGGATCGGGCGTCACGTTGATGAGGTTCGACAGCATGCGCGGTCCTTCCTCGAGCTCGATCATCGCGAGCACGTAGGGGGGCGGCACTTTATACGCCTTGTTGAACGTCTGGTGCGCGATGCCGAAGGCGTGCAGCCGCCCCTTGCCGCTCGCCTGCACCCAGCCGATCGAGCGCGAGTGGCACGCCGGACACAGGATGCGGGGATAGAAGAAGGTGTGGCCGCAGTCGCCGCATTTGGGCAGCATCAGCTTGCGCTCTTTCAGCGCGTCCCAGTACGGTTTGGCCTCCGGCGTCATGGGCTGGGGCAGTGGGCGATCGGGCTCCATCGGCCGTCCTTTCTGTAAACGCGGCGAGTGTAGCACCAGCGCCGCTCGCTTGCCGCTGGGACCCGGACGTGATGGAGTAGGCGCCGCATTCAGACCAAGGGGAGGGCGGGCATGCTGGGAGTCGTCGCGACGCTGAAAGTGAAGCCGGGCATGGAGGCCGAGTTCGAGAAGGTGGCCAAGGAGCTGGTGGCCAAGGTCAACGCCAACGAGAAGGGCTGCAAGCTGTACGCGCTGCACACGGCGGAGACGCCGGGCACGTACGTGT
>JBKKCN010000723.1:0-8694 GCA_046712525.1 Candidatus Rokuibacteriota bacterium | reverse complement strand
CCGCTCGACTTCTTCGTAGGAGCCACCCGAAAACATGCGCGGATTGTAGCAGGTCGCTGAGTCTGGGGGCCTTCCGAGGCCCCCAGACTCAGCCGCGCTACATGCTCAGCACTCGTTGAAGCCGCAGGAGAGGCACTTCTTGCAGCCTTCTTCGTACACGAACGTGGCCTGGCCGCATTCCTTGCAGAGGTCACCGATGCGGCGATCGGCCCTGACGGTGGGTAGCGCGCCGGCCGGCTTCACCTGCCCCGTGTGCTCGGCCAGCGTGCGGGCGAGCGCATCGGGGAGCGAGAGGATCTTGCCGGCGCCGAAGCCCATGGGCTGGGCTCCGCCGATGCGGGAGAGCTGGCTGATCACCTCTTCAAGTCTTCGCTGAGCCGACAGAGGCGAAGGGAGCCTCAGCGTGAGCGAAATCAAACGCCCGAGGGCCTCGGCGACGGCCATCGTGTCGGAGCCGCCCTTGCCCACCTGCACGAACACCTCGAACGGCTCGCCGTCGTCGGTCTCGTTCACCGTGATGAATGCGGTGCCGATCGGCGTCTCCTTGCGATACGTCTTGCCTTTGAGGCTCTGCGGCCGCGGCTTGATGACCGTGTTGCCGGTGGTCGGCAGCTGGGCCGCCGTCTTGTCCTTCTTGCCGATGCCGACGTTGAGCACCTGCTCGCCCTTGCAGCCGTCACGGAACACGGTGATGCCGAGGCAACCCTGGTCCCACGCCAGGCGATAGGCGTTGGCCACGTCCTCCTCGGAGGCGTCGTTGGGCAGGTTGATCGTCTTGGACACTCCGTTATCCGTGTAGCGCTGGAACGCCGCCTGGTGACGGACGTGCCACTCGTAACCGATCTCGTGCGAGGTCTTGAACACGCGCGGCGCATATTCGGGCAGCCCGGGAATGCCGTGCAGCGAGCCGCGCTTGGCGATCTCTTCCTTGAGGACGTCGGAGTAGAAGCCCTGCTCGCGCGCGAGCTGCTCGAAGGTCTCGTTGACGAAGGTGAGCACGCGCTCGCCGTCCGTCTGCTTCACGCGGTGCTGGAAAGCCAGCGCGAAGATGGGCTCGATGCCGGAGGAGCAGCCCGCGATCATCGAGATCGTGCCCGTGGGGGCGATGGTGGTGACCGTGGAGTTCCGCATCGGGCGCACGCCGCTGTAGATGGAGTGGCTCCAGTTCGGGAATGGCCCTCGCTCCTCGGCGAGCCTGGCGCACTGGTCGTGCGACTTCTCCTTCACGAACGACATGAGCCGGTCCGCGAGGTCGATCGCCTCCTGGCTGTCGTAGGGGATGCCCATGATGAAGAGCAGGTCAGCCCAGCCCATGATGCCGAGCCCGATACGCCGGTTGGATTTCACCGTCTCGTCGATGACGGCAAGCGGGTACGGGTTCATCTCGATGACGTCGTCGAGGAAGCGCACGCCCAGGCGCACCACGCGCTCCATCTCGTCCCAGTTCACCGCCCATTCGCCGTCCTCGGAGCGCCGCGCGAACTTGGCCACGTTGAGCGAGCCCAGGTTGCACGCCTCGTTGGGCAGCAGCGGCTGCTCGCCACAAGGGTTAGTCGCCTCGATCTGGCCCAGCGACGGCGTCGGATTGGCCGGGCTCGCGTTGATGCGGTCGATGAAGACCATGCCGGGATCGCCCGTGCGCCAGGCCGCGCGCACGATGCGGTCGAACACTTCCTTGGCCGACAGCCGCTTGGTGACCGCCTTCGTGTGCGGGTTGACGAGGTCGTACTCCTCGCCCTTGTCGAGCGCGTCCATGAAGTCGTCGGTGGCTGCCACCGAGATGTTGAAGTTCGTGATGCCCCCGTCGAGCTTGCAGTCGATGAACTCCAGGATGTCGGGGTGATCCACTCTCAGGATGCCCATGTTGGCGCCGCGCCGCGTGCCGCCCTGCTTGACCGCTTCCGTGGCACCGTTGAACACGCGCAGGAACGACACGGGCCCGGAGGCGCGGCCGCCCGTGGAGTTCACGAGGTCGTCCTTGGGACGCAGCCGTGAGAACGCGAAGCCCGTGCCGCCGCCTGATTTGTGGATGATGGCGGCCGCCTTGACGGAGTCGAAGATCTCCTCCATCGAGTCGCCCACCGGCAGGACGTAGCACGCCGAGTACTGCAGGCCGTTGCCCTTGCCCGCGTTCATGAGGGTGGGCGAGTTCGGGATGAAGTAGCCGTCCACCATGATGTCGTAGAAGGCGGCCGCGATCTCCCGCACCGCCGCGGGGCTTCGCCCGTAGCGTCCCTCCCCTGCCGCGATGGACGTGGCGACCCTCCAGCACATCTCCTCGGGGGTCTCGATGACCTCGCCGTCCTTGCGGAGGAGGTAGCGCTCCCGGAGCACCCGTAGTGCGGGCTCGGTCCATTGGCCAACCTTGGCAGGGCGAATCTCAGACAACATACTGCGCCTCCTTTTCATCTTTGTTGAGCGATCGGGCGCCAGGGATTCGGACCGTGCCGGGCACGGCCTGGGGGTCGCGACCTCCTATATCTAGTGGTGCGGGCGACTGTAGCCGCTGAATGTGGGGCCCGTCAAGGAAAAAGGTGTCCACCGACGGTCAACCGACCATCCACACTTTTTCCACAGATCATCCCCAAGCCGGTGGAGCACCGGGGCACGTTTCGGTTCGCCGGGCGGCGAGGACCCCCGTGATATCCTCGGCCTCAATACAGTTAGTAAAGGCTGCGCACGCTCATGCCTGCTGGCAGAGGAGATGCGGATGAGGATGTTCCCGGTGGCGGTCCTGGCAATCACGCTGCTCAGCGGCATTCCGGACGCCCTTGCGCAGCAGCCGCCCGCCGCTCCGCCCCAGGTCGTCGGCCGCGTGCTGACGCTCGACGAGGCGGTTGCCATTGCGCTGGAGCACCAGCCGAACATCCAGGCGCGCCTCAGCGACTACGCGGCGGCCGCCTACCGGGTTGACCAGGCCCTCTCGCCACTCTTGCCGCAGGTGAGCGCTAGCGTCACCCTGTCCCAGGCTCAGAGCTTCAGCCCGGCGAGCGCGACCGGCCCCGCGCGGACGACCGTCAGCAGCTTCCCGGATTCTACGCGCGCGGGGTTGACGGTCTCACAGCTGCTGTTCGACTTCGGCAAGACCTTCGCGTCCACCGAGGTCGCACGCAAGCTCGCCGACGTCGCCAGCGAGGACGTGGAGCTGCAGCGCCAGCTCATCACGCTCGCCGTCAAGGAGTCCTACACCAACATCAACTTTGCTCAGCGTCTCATCCAGGTGCAGCAGCAGGCGCTCGAGCGCGCCGACCTCAATCTGCGCTCGGCGCGGGGCTTCTTCGAGGTGGGCACGCGGCCGAAATCGGACGTGGCGCGTGCGGAGGTCGACGTCGCCAACGCGCGCGTGGACCTCATCCGTGCCCGCAATGCCGAGCGGAACGCGCGGGTGGCCCTCAACACGGCGATGGGCATCGCCGCCAACACGCCCACGCAGATCCAGGACAACCTCGTGTACGAGCCCGTCACGATGGATCCCGCCCTGCTCCTCGGGGAGGCCTACCGGCAGCGGCCGGAGTCGCGGCAAGCCCGGCTGCAGGTGGAGGCGGCGGACGCCCGTGCCCGGCGCGCCTTCCGTGACTTCTTCCCGGACATCACGGCGAGCGGCTTCTACGGTGGCACCCGCGCGGACCTCAACGAGGTGTGGGAGATCGGCCTCGGCCTGTCCTGGTCGCTCTTCGACGGTGGCAACCGGATGGCCCGCTATAAGGAAACTCGCGTGCTGCTGGACGGTGCGCAGGCGCGGGTACGGGCCACCGAGCTGGACATCTCGCGGGAAGTCGAGCAGGCGCAGATCAACGTGAGCGAGTCCAACGACCGCATCCAGGCCGCCAAGACGGCCGTGGAGTCGGCGATGGAGAATTTCCGCCTCGCCCAGGGCCGCTTCGACGCGGGGGTCGGCACCATCCTGGAGCTGACCGACGCCCAGCTCGCCCTCACCCAGACCCAGAACCAGGAGACGCAGGCCCTCGCCGACTACCGGATCGCACTCGCACGCCTGCAGCGTGCGGTAGGCCGGCGTTAGGCCGGAAGTACCCGTACAAAGTAGGAAATAGAGGAAGGCTGCCTGCCGTCTAACGTCGTGATGAAGCGGCTCGTCTCCGTCAGTATCGTGGCCCTGCTCGCGGGCGTCGGCGTGTGGGGCTACTTCTACGCCCAGAGCCGGGGCAACGTGCCGAAGTACCGCACGGGACGCGTCGAGCGGGGCCCTCTCACGGCGGCGGTGTCGTCCTCCGGCAATCTCGCCGCGGTCACCACCGTGCAGGTGGGCAGCCAGGTGTCGGGCCAGATCCTCGAGCTCTTCGTCGACTTCAACTCCCTCGTCAAGCGCAACCAGGTCATCGCGCGTATCGATCCCGCCATCTTCGAGGCCAAGGTCAACCAGGCCCGGGCCGAGGTCGATTCCGCGCACGCCACCGTCCTCAACCAGACAGCGCAGGTGGAGCGGGCACGGGCCGATGTCGAGAACGCCCGCGCCGCGCTCGCCGAGGCGCGCGCACAGACGGCGAAGTCCCAGGTGGCGGTGGCCGAGGCCGCGCGCGATCTCGAGCGCAAGATGGAGCTCTTCCGGCGCGACCTCATCTCGAGAAGCGAGCGCGACACCACCCAGGCTGCGCAGGAGTCGGCGGCGGCGCAGATCGATTCGTCGCGCGCCAAGGAGCAGGCGCTGGCGGCCGGCATTCAATCGGCCACCGCCCAGCTGCGGGTGGCGGAGGCGATGCTCCAGTCCGCCCGCGCCACCGTCAAGCAGAAGCAGGCGGCCCTGCAGCAGTCCCAGTTGGACCTCGACCACACCACCATTCGCGCTCCCGTGGATGGTGTCGTGGTCGCGCGCACGATCGACGTCGGCCAGACGGTCGCCGCCAGCCTGCAGGCGCCCGTTCTCTTCACGATCGCGCAGGACCTCACCAAGATGCAGGTGGAGACGAGCGTGGACGAGGCTGACATCGGCCGCATCAAGCTCGAAGACCGCGCCTCCTTCACCGTCGACGCCTTCCCCGGCCAGAGCTTCACGGGCATGGTGAGGCAGATCCGCAAGGCGGCGCTGGTCGTCCAGAACGTCGTCACGTACACCGTGGTCATCGGCGTGGATAACCCGGGCGGGCGGCTGCTGCCCGGCATGACGGCGAACGTCAAGATGATCGTGGCCGAGAAACCTAACGTCCTCAAGGTGCCGAACGCTGCGCTCCGCTTCCGCCTCGCCGGCGCCGACGGCGGACCCGCGGGCGGCGCGCGCGGCCAGGGCGCCGCGGCACCCGGTGGCGGCGGATCCGCACGAAGCGGTGGGGACGGTGGTGGCATCGGCGCGCAACGGGGCGGCGCTGAGTCTCGCGGCGGTGGCGCGGGGCGGCCCACGCCGGAGCAGATCCGCGAGCGGCTCGTGAGCAGCCTCAAGCTCACCGCCGAGCAGCAGGCGAAGCTCGATCCCATACTGCAGGAGTCGCAGCAGCAGATGCAGGCGCTGCGCGGCGCGCCCGAGGCCGAGCGCGGCGAGCGCGCGGCGCGCATCCGGGAGGCCTCGCGCACGCGCATCCGCGCGCTGCTCACGCCCGAGCAGCGCCAGATCTACGATCAGAGCGGTGAAGAGCGTGCCGAGCGTGCTGTCACCACGCCCGGTCGGGTGTACGTCCTCGACGGCGAGGGCAAGCCCACCGCCGTCACGCTCACCCTCGGCATCAGCGACGGTACGGCCACCGAGGTGGTGCGCGGCGAGCTCACCGAGGGTCAGGAGGTCGTCGTCGGTCTCGTCGGTGGACCCGCGTCCGGCTCCCGGCCTCCCGGCGCGGGCGGCCCTCCGGCGGGCCCGGGTGGCGGCGGCCCGCCGCGGCTGAGGCTGTAGCCGTGGCGGCCATCATCCAGACGGACGGACTCGCCAAGGATTACCATCTCGGCCCGCACACCGTGCACGCGCTGCGCTCGGTCTCGGTGGACATCGATCCCGGCGACTTCGTGGCCGTGATGGGTCCCTCCGGCTCCGGCAAGTCCACCTTCATGAACCTGCTCGGCTGCCTCGACACGCCCACCGCGGGCCGCTACGTGCTCGACGGTGAAGACGTGGCCGGGCTGTCACGTGATGCCCTCGCGCGCATCCGGAGCCGCAAGATCGGCTTCGTCTTCCAGCAGTTCAATCTGCTCGCGCGCACGAGCGCGGTGGAGAACGTGGGCCTGCCCCTGCTCTACTCCGGTGTGTCGGTCCGCGAGCGCCGCGAGCGCGCGCGCGCCCGGCTCGCCGCGGTGGGACTGGCGGACCGCGAAGATCACCACCCCAGCCAGCTCTCGGGCGGACAGCAGCAGCGCGTGGCCATCGCGCGTGCGCTCGTCAACGATCCCGCCGTGGTGCTCGCGGACGAGCCCACCGGCAATCTCGACACGCGCACCAGCATCGAGATCCTGGCCCTCCTGCAGCGGCTCAACCGCGAAGGGCTGACCATCGTGCTCGTCACGCACGAGCCCGACATCGCCGCCTACGCGAGCCGGATCCTGGTCTTCCGCGACGGGCGCCTGCGCAGTGACGAGCGCACGGCGGTGCCCCAGGACGCGGCGGCCGCGCTCGTGGCGCTGCCCGAGGAGGTACCGGCGTGACGGTGCTGCAGTCGATGCGCATCGCCCTGCGCTCCCTGCGCGTCAACATGATGCGCAGCATGCTCACGATGCTCGGCATCATCATCGGAGTGGGCGCGGTGATCGCGATGGTCTCGGTGGGGGCGGGCGCGCAGGCGCGCGTGGCGGAGCAGATCCAGAGCCTCGGCTCCAACCTCATCATCGTGCTCTCCGGCTCCAGCACCTCCGGGGGCTCGCGCCTCGGCCAGGGCACGCAGCAGACGATCACCCTCGACGACGCCCTCGCCATCGGGCGCGAGGTGCCCGCGGTGCAGGTGGCGGCGCCCTCCGTGCGGGGCACGGCGCAGATCGTGTACGGCAACCTCAACTGGTCCACCGGCGTGCAGGGCGTGACCCCGGACTACCTCGAAGCGCGCGACTGGCCGCTCGTCGATGGCCGCTCCATCACGCCCGAGGACATGGACGGCGCCACCAAGATCGTGCTGCTGGGACAGACGACGGCCGTCAACCTCTTCGGCGACAGTGATCCCCTCGGGTTGATCATCCGCGTCAAGAACGTGCCCTTCACCGTCGTCGGTCTGCTCTCCCGCAAGGGGCAGAACTCGTGGGGGCAGGACCAGGACGACATCATCCTGATCCCGCTCACCACCGCCAAGAAGAAGGTCCTCGGCGCCAGCCGGTCCAACCCGCGCGCGGTGGGATCGATCTCCATCAAGGTCCGTCCCGACGAGGACATGGTGGAGGCGGAGTCGCAGATCCGCTCCCTCCTGCGCCAGCGCCATCGCCTGCAGCCGATGCAGGACGACGACTTCTTCCTGCGCAACCTGTCCGAGGTGCTGCAGACGCAGGAGGAGTCGTCGAAGGTGATGACCTACCTGCTGGCGGCGATCGCCTCCGTCTCGCTGCTCGTGGGGGGCATCGGCATCATGAACATCATGCTGGTGTCGGTGACGGAGCGGACGCGGGAGATCGGCCTGCGCATGGCGGTGGGCGCGCGGGGGCGTGACATCCTCGCGCAGTTTCTCGTCGAGGCCGTGACGCTGTCGCTCATCGGCGGCGTCATCGGCATCGCCCTCGGCCTCGGCGGCTCCAGCGCCATCAACTACTTCGCGGAGTGGCCCACCGTCGTCGCGCCGCAGTCCATCGCGGTCGCCTTCTTCTTCGCAGCGGCGATCGGCATCTTCTTCGGCTTCTACCCCGCCCGCAAAGCCTCCCGCCTCGATCCCATCGACGCTCTCCGGTACGAGTAACCCCGGCCGCCGCCCCTGAGCGGCCGTGGAGGGAGCGATCGTTCTGGTTTGATTTTGGTCTGCTATGTTGGCGACGATGGCACCTCGGCCGGCGAAGGCACGACGGCGGAAGAAGCCGAAGAAGGCATTGCCGCGGCCAGTAGTGCGGCCAGTGGTGCGGACCACGCTGTCGGATGCGGAGCGGCGATTGCTCGCGCTGGCGCAGAGCGTGGGCGCGGCCGTCGGTGATGCAGGAGGATTATCGACGGCGCTTCGGACGTTGACGGCGGAGTATTCGGCGGAGGCGGCGTTGCCGCGCGCGATGTCCGGGGCGTGGCTGGGCAGTCGCAAGGACAAGACGGCGGCGCTCGCGCTCGCGTGGGCGCGGGAGCAGGACCGGGTGGCGCTGCGCGACGTCCTCGAGCGGAGCCGCACGCGCGGCGCCCTCGCGGTGGATACGGATACGCTGTCGTGGCTGTTGCTGGCCGCGTGCGAGGCGCTGGCGTACGAGCCGGTCTCGGCGGTCGCGGATCGCGTGCGGGTGCTGTTCGAGATTACCGGGGCCGGCGCGTCGTCCGTAACCCCTTCGGCGTCCGTCTGAAGCCTTCCAGCGCGAGAATGGCCACGGCGGCGAGCATGGTGAGGCCGTTGAGGGTGACGGCGGAGCGGTGAGCGCGAGCGAAGGTGGTGTTGTCGCGGGTGCGGCGCGCGGCCTCCGCCTGGGGCATCACTACCGCGGCCGCCCACGCGAGCATGCCGGGCCTGTGCGCGGTCGCGCTCGCCGATGTCGAGGAGCGGCACGGCCTTGCCGGGGCGCTCCGTGATGCCGCAGGCGGAGGCCGCCCGCCGCACCGGTGACAACACCTCCTTCGCCCGCGCCCACCGCTCCTCCGTCACCCTCAACGGC
>JBKKCN010000722.1:0-20375 GCA_046712525.1 Candidatus Rokuibacteriota bacterium | reverse complement strand
CAACCATACTGGACGTGCCCGGCTTGGATACCCAGCGGCTGGCGCGGCGTACGAGGGCCCTCGAATCGCTCGTCGAGATCGGCATCGGCGTCATGACCGAGGGCGATCTCTCGTCGCTCATCGAGCGTGTGGTCCTCGAGGCGCGGCGCTTCACCAACGCCGAGGCGGGCACGCTCTTCATCCGCCGGGGCCCCAGCCTCACGGTGGCGGTCATCCAGAACGATCGCCTCACGAAGATCATCAACATGGAGGGCATGAAGGCGCGCCTCGAGCACGAGCATCTCGCCGCCGACGCCAAGAGCCTCGCAGGCTTCGTCGCCTCCTCCGGACAGACGCTCCGGCTCGCCGACGTCCACACGCTGCCGGCGAACGCGCCGTACGAATTCAACCCCAGGTGGGACGCGAAGACGAAGTATCGGACCCAGTCCGCGCTTGTCATCCCGCTCACCGACCGCGCCGGTAACAACGTGGGTGTGCTCGAGCTCATCAACGCCCTCGACGACGACGGCAACGCCGTCGCCTTCGACGTCGCCGACGAGCAGGTCGTGCGCGCGCTGGGCACCCAGGCCACCATCGCCATCGATCACGCGCGTCTCACCGAGATGTCCTTCGTCGATGCCGGCACCGGCGCGTACAACCGCCGCTACTTCACGATGCGCCTGGACGAGGAGATCAAGCGCCACGCGCGTCACGGCGAGCCCTTCGCGGTCGTGATCTTCGACCTCGACCACTTCAAGTCCATCAACGACCAGCACGGCCATCCCGTGGGCGACCGCGCGCTGCACGCCCTCGGCAGCCTCATCATCGGCCAGACGCGCGGCTCCACGGTGGTCGCGCGCCTGGGCGGCGACGAGTTCGCCGCCATCCTGCCCAACACACCGAAGGACGGTGCCCTCAAGTACGCCGAACGCATCCGCCGGCTCATCGAGGCGTTTCCCTTCGAGGGCCGCCAGCTGACCATCTCCGCCGGCATCGCCGCCGCACCCGACGACGTGCCCACCGCGGAGCTCTCCGGCGATCGCCTTCTGCAAGGTGCCGACCACGCCCTCTACGCGGCGAAGCGGGCGGGGCGCAACCGCGTCGCGTCGCTGTAGCGCGAGCCGCGGCGCGCCCGGCGGCGGCGCCGCCAGAGCCCGATCATGCGGGCTAGGCTCCCACGACTCACGCCGACTCACGCCCCCGATCGTACGACGTAACCCCTGATTCGTCTTGGCCCGGCGCGTATCCCGAGATGATCTGGAGGCGGCCATGTAAGACGTTCGGATTTTCACCGCTTGCGCCCGCAGGCAGAACCACGGTAGAGAACTCGTGCCGTTTCCGACACCCTCGCCTGCGTAGCCACTGACCACAAGGAGAAGCCCATGAGCCATGAGGCGACGATCGACGCGTTCTGGGAGTGCGCCCGCCGAGGCATCTATGGACCGCCGGAGTGGAAGGGCCGGCTCAGCCGCGAGGACGCGTATCGCGTCCAGCTCGGCATGCTCGAGCGCTACGTGCGCGAGGGCGACCGGCACGCGGGCTGGAAGGTCGGCCTCACCGCGAAGGCGATGCAGGCTCAGCAGGGTGTGCACGAGCCGGTGTTCGGCTTTCTGCTCGCCGGCGGCGAGCGCCCCAGCGGCACACGCTTCCGCTACGCCGACCTCATTCACCCCGGGTTCGAGAACGAGCTATGCCTGACGGTGGGCCGCACGCTGCGCGGTCCGGGCATCACCACCGAGCAGGCGATGGCGGCCCTGTCGGGGATGGCGCCCGCGCTGGAGATCATCGAGCGCCGCGGTGATTTCGCGGGCGACCTGAACCTGGCGCTCGCCGACAACGCCCAGCAGAAGGCGTTCGTCGCGGGCGCCGTGGCGCCGGTGCCGCCCGGCTTCGATCTCGCCGCGGTGAGCGTGGACATCGTCGTGAACGGCACGCACTGCGAGCGGGCGATGGGCGCCGAGGTGCTCGGAACTCCCGCCGCCTCCATCGCGTGGCTGGCGAACAAGCTCGCCGAGTTCGGTCTGTCGCTCGACGCCGGCATGCGCGTGATGTCGGGCTCCTTCACGCGCCAGTACGAGCTGAAGCCCGGTGACCACATCGAGGCGTGCTTCACCCCCGTCGGGATCGCCACCGCCGACTTTTAACTACACGCGCAGCAGCACGATGAAGCCGTTCATCGGAATCACGGCGTCCAGACGGCCACCGTTGCTGGCGATCGTGGAGCCGCCGTTGCCGACGTCGTCGCCGCCGTAGATGGCGGCGTCGCTGTTGAAGATCTCTTTCCACGTGCCGTCCGGCATGCGCCCGTTCGCGGACGCCATGGCGTAGCCGTGGTCGAAGGGGCGGTTGGCGAGGGTGCCGATCACGAGCGCATCCTCGAGACCATCCGTGCGCCGGAAGCAGATGACGCGGTTGGCGTCGTGGGTGTAGAGGACGTCGATGCCGCGCGTGTGCAGGCAGGGGCGCAGCCGGCGCATCTTGATGACGTCCTGGTAGAAGCGGTAGAGGAAGCGGCCGTCGCCGTGGCGCTCGCCCCCGAAATCCTCCTTGTAGCGGACGAAGTCGTCGTACCGGAAGGGCTTGGCGGCGCCGATCTCCTCGCCCATGAGGAACATGGGCGTGCCCGCCGAGAGCGCGCACATGCCGAAGGCGAAGCGGCAGCGTGCCTCCGCGTAACGGCGGGTGGCGCCCACGAGGGGCGCGCCGTTGACGGCCACCACGATCGTGCGCGCGGTCTCCTCACCATTGCCGGCCTCGTCGTGCGATTCGGCGTAGGCGACCTTGCGCGCGCGACTGCCCATGAGCGCGCCCCCCATGAACCCCATCGCGAGCGGCCCCTCCACGCTGGTGCCCGCCGTGCGTAACAGCCGCGCGTACTGGCTGCCTCGCTTGCCGTCGCCCACGAGGTGATGGCAGAAGTCCGAGTACCAGACAGCGTCGAAGCCGAGCCCGCCCTCGTTGGCCGGCTGCGTGAGAGCGGGCCAGCCGCTGTGGTCCTCGGCGATGACGAAGGCGCCCGGCTTGATCATCTGCACGGTGCGGGTGAGCTCGCGCAACAGCTTCTGTCCGAAGGCGTTGGCGCTGTCCACCGGCCGTCCATCGGCGTGCAGGCGATTGTCCCGGTGGATCGACTCCACCAGATCCACGCGCACGCCGTCGAGGTGGAACTCTTCCAGCAGCGCGGCCACGCTGCTCGTGAGCATGCGGCGAACTTCTTCCTCCCAGTAGCGGGGCGCCCAGCCGCTGGAGCCGTTGTCCACATAGCCGCCGTCAACGTGCGCGTAGTCGCTCGCCCGGCCTTCGTACCAGTAATAGATGTTCCGCTCCGGTGCCTGCGCGGGGTCGACGTCGAAGCCCCACATCGCACGCTCGGCATCGACCGTGTAGTGGTTCAGCACCACGTCGATGATGACGGCGATGCCGCGGCGGTGGCAGGCGCGGACGAAGTGACAGAGCTGGTCGCGCCCGCCCGCGCTCGATTCCAGGGCGAAGAAGTGCGAGGTGCCGTAGCCCCACGCGTGCGTGCCGTCGTACTCGAGGACGGGCAGCAGCTCGATGGCGTTCACGCCGAGGTCGGCGATGTGGTCGAGGATGGCGAGCCCGTCGGCGAAGGTGCCGGGATCCTGGCGCGGATAGCCGAGGGACCCGATGTGCAGCTCGTAGATCACGAGGTCCTCGATGCGCACGGGAGGCAGGTGCCGGTGCGTGAACTCGTGGGCCCAGAAGTCGTCGGCGGCGCCGAGGGAGCGCTGGGGCCATCCGGTGTCGTCGAAATCGAACGCGACGCGGTCGGGATCGACGACGATCGAGCAGCTCTTCACGCCGTCGAGATCCCGGTACGGGCCGTCGTAGGCGGCGCCGCCGGGATCGTGGAACCCTTGGCCGATCTGCCGGCGCGAATACAGATCGGTGCGGTGGACGATCCGGCCCTGGGCATCGGTGATCCGGAACATGTACGGCCGCTGCGCGAACGCGTCGTAGTCGTCGAGCGCGGGTGTGGTGGCGAGATCGGTGGCCCAGACGCCGCCTCCGGACCTCTGCATCTCGATGGCGCCCTGGTGGCCGACGCTGGTGTCGATGCCCTCGCCGTGATCGCCGATGTAGCCGCCGCGTCCGGTGACGGGATCGATGCGGCCGAAGACGACCTCCACCTTCTGCGCGTTCGGCGCCCACACGCTGAAGCGGATGGCGGGCCGGTCGCGCCCGGCGGGATGGAGCTTCTGCGCCCCCAGCGCCCGGCACGTGGTGAAGTGATAGGCTTCCTGCTGGGCGCCGCGAAGAACGAAGGATCGGTGGCGGGCGGTGGAGTCACGGTCGTTGACCTCGGTGACGATAGCCCAGCGGTTGGCGCCCGCGGGTGCGTTCAGCACCACGCCCCACCGGAACGTCGCGCCCACCTGAGACTCGTCGAAGGTGACCGTCGCGCGAAAGCCCCGGCCACCGTCCTCCGTGCGGAGGGCCGCCATCGGTTGCTCCGTCCACACGTCGGAGTACCGGCCCGCCGCGTCCCAGCTGCCGGCGAGGCGGGCGTCGCTCAGAATGTCCCGCGCGAGGCCGGTGGAGTAGGTGAACTCGACGGGAATGGCTGCCATCGTGCGGTGCCTTCCTGCAGCCTCGGGTGCTGCTACTTCTTGCCGGCCTGGGCTCTCTTCGGCGCGGGCGCCGGCTCCGTGCGCTTGGCCTTGGACAGCGGCTTCTTGGCGGGCGCCGGCTGCGGCGCGGCGGGCGGGCGCTTCGCGAGGCTCTGCTTGAGCGCTTCCATGAGGTCGATGACGTGGGCCTTCGGGGCCGCCGCGGGCGCGGGCGTGATCTCCTGGCCCTCGGCCTTGCGGTTGATGAGGTCCATCACGCGCTCGCGGTACTCGTCGTGGTACTTCGCGGCGTCGAAGCCGTCCTTCGAGAGACCGTTGATGAGCTGCAGGGCCAGCTCGAGCTCGCCGTCGCGCATCTTCGCGGACTGCCCGCGGTCGATCTCGGAGAAGCTCCGCACCTCGTCGGCGAAGTACATGGCGTGCAGCATGAGGCCGCCCTCGGCGGCGCGGATGAGGACGAGACTCTCCTTGCCGCGCATGACGAGCTTGGCGAGCGCCACCTTGCCCGCCTGCGCCATGGCGTCGGCGAGCAGGCGATACGGCTTCTCCCCGCCCTTGTCGGGGCCGAGGTAGTACGTCTTCTCGAAGTAGATGGGATCGACGGACGGGAGCGGCACGAACTCCGCGATGTCGATGGTCTTCGAGGCCTCACCCTCGAGCGACTTCAGCTCGTCGTCGGTGACGCGCACGTACTGGTCCTTGACGAACTCGTAGCCCCTCACGAGATGGGCGCGCTCCACGGTCTCCTGGCACACGGGGCACACCTGCTGCTGGCGGATGCGCGAGCCGCAGCGGTCGTGAAGCTGGTTGAACGAGACGTTGGCGGACGAGGCCGCGGTGAACATCTTCACCGGAATCGAGACCAGCCCAAACGAGATGGAGCCGGAGCCTATCGAGTGCGAGGGCATCGCCACTGTCCTCCCAGGAGGAGAATCATCGAGTGCGACAACGATAGCACGCACGCCCGTGTGCGCCCGCAGCCTGCGGGCTATGCAACCGCTTGCGGTGGCAGCCAGCGCCGACGACTACGGGAAGAGTGATGCGGTGCCATCGGCTCCGGCAACCGCACGCGCAGCCACGCTATCCGCGGTGCCCGGGGAATCAGCGGTCATCGGATGGGCACCCGCCTTACGGCGCCGCAGGAAGTGCGCAAGCAGTTCTGCGCGGCTGCTCACCGCAAATCGGCGGTAGAGGGAAGTCACATACTGGTGCGCCGTCGCGGGGCTCACGCCAAGGCGCGTAGCCACCTGCTTTTCGCTGTCCCCTTCCAGCAGACGAGCCAGGGTCTCCCGTTGTCGCCGAGGGAGATGGAGCGGGTCAGGGTCGAAGACGCTCACGAGGGCGTTGCCGATCAGCCGGCCGAGCTCGCCGTGAAAGAAGCGAAGAAGCCGCCGCTCTCGTTCCGAAAAGTCACGGTCATCTCGACCGCGGTGCAGGGAGAGCACGGAGACGGCCTCGCCACCCGACACCTCGCACACCGACGCCAACTGATTGTCGAAGTGGATGGGCTCCAGGTATTCGTTGAATGTACGAGACCGATACCACTTCGCATCTGTCACTATCTGGGCGCGAGTTCGTACCACGAGCGGGCCCGCGATATAACGCAGTGCCTGGACGACGGGATCGTCTTCGACACCGTTCTTCTGCAGGTACACCGTCAAGTGGTGTTGCGCGCGAGCGTCCAATCCCACGCTGAATCCCGATGCGGGCGACGGCATGCCGCCTGGGCGCCGCCACCGACCTTCGCCTCCGATCACCCCTGTGGCTCCGATCAAATCACTGAGCCCCTGTAGCATCCGGCTGTGCCAGAGCACGGGATCGGCCCCGAGGTCCCGGCAGTCGCCGATGAGCCGGTACGCATCGCGGACGTCACGCAATCGAAGGTGACCCGACTTCGACATCCGCCCCTTCCTCCGAGGTATTCCTCTGTTTAGAGGAATTGACCGAACCCGCTGGGCAAACGAAGCTGCGCCGGAGGATTCTAACGCTGCGCTCTCGGCATCGGACCTTTTGTTATGGCCATGCACCCGAAAGGAAGGTGGTCCTACGACCAGGCCCTAAAAGTCGAGCGCGAGGGCAGCCCGGTCGTCGCCGCATGGGCCGCTCTATTCGTCTATGGATTGCGGCGGCGTGCAGTGGACTCTCAGGCTCGCGGGAGCGGAGGGCGTAACCAATGAAAGCGATCGTGCGGTCAACCGTGTTCGGGGTGGTTGTCATCGCTGCCATGGGCGTCGTAACGGCGGCGACGCTCGTGGAGGCTTCGCCGCGCTTCCACGGCACCTACGCATGGACGGGGTTCAGAGCGTGTGTGGTTGCGAGCCAGCCCTTCGTCGCACCGAATTTTCTGATCCCCGACGGAGGCTTCCTGTCACGCCAGAACTCGTCCGAGAGCGGCACGATCACGTTCAACAACGATGGCACGGGCGTGACCAATGGTCGAGCCAGCCTCATGACCATCAACACAACGGCCGGCGCCAGTCTCAGCGTCGCCGAATTTGAAAATCACTTCACGTTCGTCGTCCGTCCCGACGACACCATCGAGACCGTCAGCACCGGAGTGTCCGCCGAGACCGTGCTCGGGGCTGGTGTCGGCACCAAGACCACGGGCATCGGATTGCGAAACCGATTCCAGATCGTTCGCGGCGATATGCTCGTGAGTGCGCCGCAAATTCAGATCAGCCCCGAGAAAGTCTTCCTCGTCACCGGTGTCACGTTGCACAGGATCTGCACGCCGCATAGTTTCACCGGGACGAGGCTCCCTTAGTCCCGATCGCACCAACCTTGAGCGCGAGGGGCCTGGGCGCCGAGACGTGCCGAGCCCCTCGCAGCTCATTACGAAGGGTCGTCTGGGCGCCGCGCGGACAGCGTCGGCTGTAGAGCGCGGGCTATCGCCGCTGTCGCGCCATCCAGCGGCGCATCTTGGCTTCGAGGATGCTCAGCGGCATGGCGCCGTCCTTGAGGAGCTCGTCGTGGAAGGCGCGCACGTCGAAAGCCGGTCCCAGCGCGCGCTCGGCCTCGTGTCGCAGGTTCTTGATGGCGAGCTGGCCGATCTTGTAGCCGAGCGCCTGCCCCGGCCACGCCATGTAGCGGACGACCTCGCGCTCGTTGTCGTCGCTCGGTCCGCCGAGGTAGTCGACGGCCTGCTGCCTCGTCCACCTCCGCTCGTGCAGCCCGACGTCGACCACCAGGCGTGCGGCGCGGAACAGCTCGGCATACAGCATGTCAAGGCGGGCGCGCGGTGTGGCGTCCAGGCCGAGCGCCACGCCCAGGCTCTCCGCGTAGAGCGCCCATCCTTCGCCGAAGGCGACGTACCACGCAAAGCGGCGGAAGGCGGGCAGGTCACGGTTCTCGCGCTGCACGCTCATCTGGAAATGGTGGCCGGGCGCGGCCTCGTGGAGGAACAGCGTGGGGTAGACGCGCGCGCGGCCGCTGTCGCGTAGGCCGGCGGTGTTAAGGTAGAACACGCCCGCGCGTGAGCCGTCGAGCGACGCGGCCTCGTAGCTCGACGGCATGGACCGCTCACGGAAGGGCTCGATGGGACGGATCTCGTACCCGGAACGCGGAATGTGGCCGAAGAGCCTGGGCAAGGCGGTCTCCACCGTCGCACGCAGATCGGCGTAGGCGGTCAGCAGCTCGGTGACGCTGCGATAGGCGATGGGCGGCGGTGTGGGGGAGGCCGCCATCTCCGCCCGCACCACGTCGATCTCAGCCTTGATGCGTTTCACCTCGGCCACACCGAGCTCGTAGATGGCGTCGGGCGTGAGGCTCGTGGTGGTGGAGGAGCGCACGGCGCGGGCGTACATCCCGCGGCCGCCCGGCATCTCACCAAAGCCCACCGAGGTCCGGCAGCGCGGCAGGTATTCGTCGCGAATGAAGGCGAGGAGCCTCGCGTAGGCGGGCACGATCTGGCGGGTGATCGCGTCCTCGTAGGCCTCGGTGAGGCGGCGGCGAGTGTCCTCGTCGAGCGCGTCCGGAAATGCCCTGATGGGCTCATAGAACACGCTCGTGCGGGGGTCGGTGACGATTTGCGCCTGGAGCTGAGGCACCACGCGCAGCATGACGTCGCGCGGGTAGGTGATGCCTCGCGCCATGCCCGCGCGCATGTTCGCGATGGCGGTGTCGACCCAGGCGACGAAGCCGTCGACCCGCCCGAGGAAGTCCTCGTAGTTCCGCGCCGTCTTGAAGGGATGCTGACCCTTGCCGGAGCCCACGATGGGGAAGCGGCTGGGCCAGCTGAAGCCCACCTGGTTGATCGGCAGCAGATGCCACGGAAGGTCCAGGCTCTCCACACAACCGTCCATGCGATGCGCGAAGATGTCATAGGTCAGCCGTTGCGGCTCGCTCAGCGTCGAGGTGTCCACACGCTGGAGGTCGGCGCGATGCCGGACGCAGATCGATCGCAGCCCGCTGCGGTACTCCTCGCTGATGTCGTTGGCGAGGACGCGGTCGTACTGGCGCAGCCCGCGGTCGCTCGCGATGAACGGGTAGTACGGGGTCACCTCGCGCTCGTAGGACTGCACGACGTCCATGAGCGCAGCGCTGTCAGTGACACCGCGCCCCGCGCACGCGTGAGAGGCGACGAGGATGGCGAGGACGGCCGCGGCCTGCTGGCAGCGCGTCTGCATTCCGCCGCCTAGCCTTTCGGCAGGCCGAGCACGCGCTCACCGATGATGTTGCGCTGGATCTCGCTCGTGCCCGCCGAGATCGTGTATTGCCGCGCGGCGAGCACGCGGTTGAACCAGCGCGGGGCGTCCGGAACGAGCTCGCTCGCCTCGTTGACGAGCGCGTGCATGCCGAGCAGCTCGCCCGCCGCCTCTGCGATCCGCAGCCCGAGCTCGGAGCCGAAGACCTTGAGGACGGAGCCCTCGGGCCCGGGCGGCTGGCCGCGGAGCTGGCGCGTGAGGCTGCGCAGCCGCGTGAGCTTCATCGCCTCGCAGTCGATCGCGAGCTGAGAAAGGCGCTGGCGCACGATGGGATCGTCCCACGCCGTGCCGCCGTTCTGTCGAAGGCGGCGCGCGAGCGCGATGAGGGCGCGCACCTGGCCGATGGGATTGCGGGCGCCCGTGGAGTGGCGCTCGTACATGAGCGTCGTCGTCGACACCGTCCAGCCCTGGTCGAGCGGTCCCAGCAGACCGGCCTTGGGCACCACCACCTCCTCGAAAAAGACCTCGTTGAAATGCCGGTGACCGGTGAGCAGCACGAGCGGACGCACCGTGATGCCCTTCGTCGACAGCGGCACCAGCAAGGCGCTGATGCCCTTGTGCTTGGGCGCCTCGGGATTCGTGCGCGCGAGCACGATGATCCAGTGCGCGAAGTGCGCGCCGGACGTCCACACTTTCTGGCCGTTGACGACGAAGTGGTCGCCCGCATCCACGGCGCGGGTCTGGAGACTGGCGAGGTCGGAGCCGGCCCCGGGCTCGGAAAATCCCTGCGCCCACACCTCGTCGCCGCCGAGAATCCGCGGCAGGTGCTCGCGCTTCTGCTCGTCGGTGCCCCAGTGAATGATCGTCGGCCCCACCAGGTTGAGGCCCATCGAGCCTGGCAGCACAGGCGCACGGGCGGCGGCGTACTCCTCCTCGTAGATCACCCGCTCGATGAGCCCCGCGCCGCGGCCGCCGTATTCCGCCGGCCAGTTGATGCCGACCCAGCCCGCGGCGTGCATGGTCTTCTGCCACGTGCGGCGCCGCTCGAAGGTCTCCCGATCGGAGGCGACACGGTCGTCGGCAGGATCGTCGAGGCAGAGGTCGGGGGGCAGGTGGGCGGCCAGCCATTGCCTGAACTCGCGGCGGAAGGCGTCCTGTTCGGTGGAGTACTCGAAGTCCATGACGGGTCAGAGGCTACGCCGGGTGCGGCGCGTGGACAACCGCCCCCCCGCCCACGTATAGTCCGCCGTACGTAATGCGGAGCACACGCACCATCCGCGGGCAGGTCGCCGTCGCGGGAATCGGCGAGACCACGTACTACAAACACGGCCAGGCGACAGAGGCCGAGGTCACGCTCGCGCTGCGCGCGATTCTCTCCGCCTGCGAGGACGCCGGGCTCGATCCCCGCGAGGTCGACGGGTTTGCCTCGTACAGCAACGATCGCAACGATCCCTCGCGCCTCGCCGCTGCCCTCGGGCTGCCGGCGCTGCGCTTTTCCAACATGCAATGGGGCGGCGGTGGCGGCGGTGGTTCCGCGGCCGTCGGCAATGCCGCCGCCGCCATCGCGGCGGGATATGCCGACTGCGTGGTGGTGTTCCGCGCCCTCGCGCAGGGTCAGTTCCAGCGCTTCGGCGCTGCACCGCCGGCCGCGACGGCGACGGGTGAGGCTGCGCTGACCTTTCCGTACGGTCTCATCTCCCCCGCGCAGCGCTTCGCCATGCGCGTGATGCGCTTCATGCACGAGCATGGAATTCGCCAGGAAGCGCAGCGGGCGATCGCGCTCGCGTCGTACCATCACGCACAATCCAACCCGCGCGCGGTGATGCACGGGCGGCCCCTCACGCCCGAGGCGTACGACGCCTCGCGCTGGATCGTCGAGCCCTTCCGGCTCTTCGACTGCTGCCTCGAGAACGACGGCGCCGCCGCCCTCGTCCTCGTGTCGGCCGAGCGCGCGCGAGACCTGCGCCAACGCCCCGCCTACGTGCTGGGGGTGGCGCAGGGCTCCGAGTATCGCAACGGAGCGCGCGGCCACAACGCGCCCACCTATGCGTCCGCCAGCTTCACCACGGTGGCGCCGCAGCTCTACGCGATGGCGCAGGTGGGGCCGAAAGACGTCGACGTCGTGCAGAGCTACGAGAACTTCACCGGCGGCGTTCTCATGAGCCTCATCGAGCACGACCTCTTCGCCGCCGAGGATGCCAACGACGTCCTCACCCTGGACAACCTCATCGCACCCAAGGGGCGGCTGCCCCTCAACACCAGCGGCGGCAATCTTGCCGAGTGCTACATGCACGGCCTCGAGCTGCAGATCGAAGCGGTGCGCCAGATTCGCAGCACCTCCCCGAACCAGGTGGAGGGCGCGCGCGTGGCGCTCGTCATCTCGGGCCCCATGGTCACCCCCGTGTCCAGCATGATTCTGGGCGGCGAGGAGACGCTCTGAGCGCGCCCGTGTCGTACTTGCCCGCGGGGCTGCCGAGGCCGCTGCCCGAGCCCGACGGGCTCGACGCGCCGTACTGGGACGGCACGCGCATAGGCGAGCTGAGGGTGCAGCGGTGCCGCGCGTGCCGTGGCTGGCAGTGGGGACCGGAGTGGATCTGTCATCGCTGCCTCGCCTTCGATCTGGAGTGGACGGCGGTGGACGCGCGCGGCCGCGTCTACAGCTGGGAGCGCGCGTGGCACCCCGTCCATCCGGCGCTGCGTGGCCATGGGCCCTATATCGTGACGCTCGTGGAGCTGCCGCACGCGGGCGGGGTGCGCATGGTCGGCAATCTGATCGGTGATCCGATGCAAACTGTCGAGATCGGCGTCGCTGTCGAGGCCGTCTTCGAGGCCCACGACGACGCGGCGCCGCCGTTCACGCTGGTGCAGTGGAGGAGGACCGTATGAGCGACGTCGCCATCAACGAGCCCAACGTCTGGCGCCTCACCACCCCCGGCCACGCGAGCTGGCCGCGTACCGCGCGCCCGGGCGATCCGCGGAAGTACTTCATCGTGTCCGCCGACGCCCACGCCAACGAGCCCGCCGACCTCTGGGCCACGCGGCTGCCCGCGCACTATCGCGACCGCGCGCCGCGCGTGATCGTCGACGCCAACGGCGTGAAGTGGCGGGTCTCCGAGGGCCACCGTCCCGACCGGCTGCGCACGGACGAGCTGGAGGGCGAGGACCGGCTGCGCCAGCAGGCGGGTGCCGATCCCGAGCAGCGCCTGCGCGACATGGACCGGGACGGCATCGACGCGGAGGTCATCTTTCCCAACAAGGGGCTGTCGATGTGGGCGACGCCGGACGCGCTCCTCGCGCAGGCACAGTGTCGCGTCTACAACGAGTGGGCGTGGGAGACGTTCTCCCGCTACAACCACCGCATGTCGCCCGCGGCGGCCATCGCCACCGCCGATCTCGAGGGGTCGATGGCCGAGGTGAAGCGGGTGGCCGCGCTGGGGTTCCGCGCGCTCACGCTGCCGTGCAAGCCCGTGTGGGGCGCGCACGACGTCGATCACCCGAACTACAACCTGCCCCTCTTCGATCCCCTGTGGGCCGTGATCCAGGATGCGGGTCTGCCCATCACGTTCCACGTCTCCACGGGCCGCGATCCGCGCGCCGCGCGCGGCAACGGCGGCGCCGTCGTCAACTACGTCTCGCATGCCATGGCGCCGTCCATCGAGCCCGTGGCCAACCTCTGCGCCTCCGGTGTGCTGTCCCGCTTCCCGCGCCTGCGCTTTGCCACCATCGAGGCGGGCATCGGCTGGGTGGCGTGGCTGCTCGACGGCATGGACGAGGCGTACAAGAAGCACCACTTCTGGGTGCGGCCGAAGCTGGCCAAGCTGCCGAGCGAATACTATCGCGAGCACGGCTTCGCGTCCTTCCAGGAGGATCCGGCGGGCCTTGCGCTCGCGGAGCCGATGCGGCTCGTGGACAACTTCATGTGGGGCAACGACTACCCGCACCACGAGGGCACGTGGCCCCATTCCGCGGAGGCCATCGAGCGCACGATGGCCGGCATCTCGGACGCCTCGCGCGCCAAGGTACTCGGCCTGAATGCGGCGCGACTGTTCGGCTTCGAGGTGGCGACGTCATGAAGGTCGGCGTCGCGATGAACATGCTCACGAAGGAGGGGCGCTCGGATGCCTCCGTGATCGGCGAGCACCTGTCGCTCGGAGATCTCGCGGAGCCGCTGGGCTTCGACTCGCTGTTCGCCCTCGAGCACCACTTCACCGGCTACGCGATGTCGCCCTCGCCCACCCAGCTGCTGACCTACTTCGCGGGCCGCACGCGGCGCATCGCGCTCGGGACCGCCGTCATCGTCCTGCCCTGGCACGACCCCGTGCGGGTGGCGGAGGAGATCGCGCTTCTCGATGTTCTCTCCGGCGGCCGCTGTCTCTTCGGCTTCGGCCGCGGCGCGGCGTCGGTGGAGTACGCGGGATTCCGCATCCCGATGGAGGAGGCCCGGCCGCGCTTCGTGGAGGCGGCGAAGGTCGTGGTGAAAGCGCTCACGGAAGAGGTCTTCGAGTGGGACGGCGAGTTCTTCAAGATCCCGCGCACGTCCATCCGCCCGCGCCCGATCTCCCATCCCGAGCGGCGCTTCTACGCGTCGTCCGTCAGTCCCGAGTCCGCCGAGGTCATGGCGAGGCTGGGCTTCGGCCTCCTCGTCATCATGCAGAACGAGTGGCCCAAGGCGGCGGAGGACATCAAGCGCTATCGCGATCTCACGGCCGCCGTCGGCCACACGCCGCGCCCGCCCATCATCCTGACGAACATCTCCGTGGCCGAGAGCCGCGACGAGGCGCAGGAGCGGGCGGTGAAGTACCTGGCCCGCAAGTTCGACTCCATCGACAAGCACTACAAGTTCTCGGACGGCCACCTCGCTTCCGTGAAGGGCTACGAGTTCTACGGCGGCATGGCCAAGACGTACTCGAAGATGCAGGACGCGAGCTACCGCGCCAAGGCGACGGAGTTCTACGTCCGCATCCAGGTGGTGGGCACGCCCGACGAGTGCATCCAGCAGATCGGCGAGCTGCAGCGCCTCACCGGCCTCGACCACCTCGTGACCGAGTTCGGCTACGGCGGCATGCCGCATGAGGAGGCGCAGGGCAACATGCGCCTCTTCGCCGAGCGAGTCATGCCCGTGCTCCAGCGTGATCGTGCCTTCACGGCCTCCGCCAATGGCGGGGCGGCCTCCGCGCCCGCCGTCGAGGGATCCTCGGGGATCTTCGCGCCCGCGTGAGCGATCTCAGCGTCGAGAAATTCGCGGTCGGCCAATCCGTGCGCCGGCTGGAAGACCCGCGTCTCCTGCAGGGACTCGGGCGTTACTCGGACGACGTGAGTCTGCCTCGCATGGCGCACGCCGTGCTCGTGCGCTCGCCGCACGCTCACGCGCGCATTCGTGGGATGGAGACGCGCGCCGCGCTCGCGGCGCCCGGCGTCCTCGCCGTCCTCACCAACGCCGACCTCGCCGCCGACGGCGTGGCCGACCTTCCGAGCGACAAGGGCCGCAAGCGCCGCGACGGCACGCCGGCCTTTCCGACGCCACGGCCCGCGCTCGCACGCGGACGTGTGCGTCACGTGGGCGATCCCGTCGCCCTCGTCGTCGCCGACACGCACGAGGGTGCGGTGGACGCCGCCGCCCTCGTCACCGTCGACTACGAGCCGTTGCCCGCGGTGGGAGCGACGGGGGACGCCACGCGACCCGGCGCGCCGCTGGTGTGGGACGAGGCGCCCGACAACATCGCCTTCGTGGCGGAAGCCGGCCAGCGAGAGCCGGTCGACCGTGCCTTCGAGACCGCCGCGCACGTGACGCGCGTGGATTTCGTCGTCACCCGCGTGGCGGCAGCACCCCTCGAGCCGCGTGCCGCCGTGGGCGACTTCGACCGCCGCACCGGACGCTACACGCTTCACACGGGCATCCAGGCGCCACACGGCACCCGCACGCTGGTGGCCGACGTCCTCGGTGTGCCGCAGAGCCGCGTGCGCGTCGTCACCGGCGACGTGGGCGGCAGCTTCGGCATGCGCAGTGGCCTCTATCCCGAGATGGCGCTCGTGCTGTGGGCGTCCAGGCGCCTCGGCCGGCCGGTGAAATGGACGTCCGACCGGCGCGAGGCGTTCCTCAGCGATGAGGCCGGGCGCGACAACGTTTCCACCGTCGAGCTCGCCCTCGACAAGGACGGCACCTTCCTCGCGCTGCGTGTGGCGATCACGCTCAACGTGGGCGCCTATCTCACCCAGCGCAGCGCGGGGCCCGGCACCAACAACATCGGCGGCGTGGCCGGCGTGTATACGACGCCGGTGATCCATCACCAGACGACGGGCGTCTTCAGCAACACCACGCCCACCGGTGCCTACCGCGGCGCGGGCCGGCCGGAGGCGACGTATGCCATCGAGCGCGTCATCGACGTGGCCGCGCGCGAGCTGGGCATGGACCCCGTCGCGCTGCGCCGCCGCAATCTCATCCCGCCCTCCGCGATGCCGTTCAAGACCGGCCTCGTCTTCACGTACGACTGCGGCGACTTCGCGCGCGGCATGGACATGGCGCTTTCGCTCGCGGATCACGCCGGCTTCGAGAAGCGCCGGGCGGAGGCGCGCACGCGTGGCAAGCTACGCGGTCTCGGTATCGCCAACGCCATCGAGGTCGCCGGCGGCCCCTATACCGCGCTCAATCCCGACACCGCGCACATCTGCGTGAACCCTGACGGCTCGGTGACGGTGAGCACCGGCTCGACGTCGATGGGACAGGGCAACGAGACGGCGTTCGCGCAGATCGTGAGCGAGCGCCTCGGCATCGAGCCCCACCGCATCCAGGTGGTGTGGGGCGACAGCGACGCACTCGGCGCCGGGCGTGGTAACGGCGGCTCCGGCGCGCTCACGGTGGGTGGCTCCGCCATCGCGCGGGCGACGGACAAGATCATCGAGCGCGGCCGGCGCATCGCCGCGCGCGCGCTGGAGGCAGCGCCGGAAGACGTGGTGCTGCGCGACGGCCGCTTCACCGTGACCGGTACCGACAAGGGCGTCACCTTCGCCGCCGTCGCCCGCGCGGCTTACCAGTCGCGCCAGCTCCCGCCCGGGATGGAGCCGGGCTTCAGCGAGACGGCGGCCTTCACGCCGCCCGCGGTGACCTTTCCCAACGGCTGCCAGGTGTGCGAGGTCGAGATCGACGAGGAGACGGGCGCGGTCCGCATCGTCCGTCACACCGTCGTGGACGACGTGGGGCGCATGATCAACCCGATGCTGGTGAAGGGCCAGATCCACGGCGGCGTCGTGCAGGGCCTCGGGCAGGCGCTCTTCGAGGACCTCGCCTATGACGCGGAAACGGGTCAGCTCCTCGCGGGCTCGTTCATGGACTACGCGATGCCGCGCGCCGAGGACGTGCCGTTCTTCGACGTGGACGGTCACGAGGTGCCCACGCAGGTCAACCCGCTCGGCGCCAAGGGCGTGGGCGAGGCCGGCACCGTGGGCGCGCTGCCCGCGCTCCTCAACGCCGTCAACGACGCCCTCGCCCCTCTCGGCGTCCGCCACCTCGATATGCCGATGACCCCAGCACGCGTGTGGGGCGCGATCCGCAACAGTAAAGAGCGACGGCGCCCTATGAATGATTGATCAAGTGGCCAGGACTTGCAGCGACAGCTGACGACGACACAAAGCGTAAGCGCGTGTAACTGAACGCGAAGCCAGTCATTCGCCGCGAAGCTGAGAAACACCGCACCGCGACCACGATATCGACCGGGTTTTCTCGAGTCGGCATTCCCGTCCTAACGCCTGAAATCATGGTGCGCGTCCGGCTACCAGCGTCTTCGCTCCTTTGGAATCGGGGATTGACAGAGCCTCTGAATCGCAATAAAGTGGTCCCGCAGTGGGATCACAGGTAGTGCTCCCGTAGGGGGACCACATTGAGGGGCGAGTGCGCGTCGTCGGCAGGCTGAAATTGGAGAAGTTTGCCGCGAAGCACAGCGATGTGGTGTCGGCTGTGGATGCCTGGACTAACGAAGCACTGAAGGCGGCATGGCGAACGCCCGCTGACATAAAGGCGCGATACGCAAGCGCGAGTTTCCTAGCGAACAACCGGGCTATTTTCAACTTAAAGGGAGACGGTTACAGAGTGGACACGCAGATCGCGTACCAGACCCAGATCGTCGTTGTCAGACGTCTCGGCACCCATGCGGAGTACGACCGTTGGAGCTTTTGAGGCACCGATGAACAAGGTGATTAAGAACGAAATTGAGTACAACGAGGCACTTGCCGAGGTCGAGCGCCTCGCAGACGGCGACCCGTCGCCCGGTACGGCCGGTGGGGATCGGCTGGAATTGCTCTCGCTGCTTATCGAAAACTACGAATCAAAGCGCCTTCCGCGCCGTGCCATTGCCCCTGTGGAGGCAATTCGTTTTCGCATGGAACAGCAGGGGCTCAGCCAACGCGATCTTATTCCCTATATCGGAAGTCGTAGCAGGGTGTCTGAAGTCCTCTCGGGCCGGCGACCTCTGACTCTTTCCATGATCAGAGCACTCCATCGAAACCTCCAGATTCCGGCCGAATCGCTCCTCGGTGAACATTCGGCTGATGTCTTCGACGGTACCGATGTTGAGTGGGACAAATTCCCCGTGAAGGAGATTGTAGCTCGCGGCTGGGTCGAGGGAGTTGACAGGTCGGATCGCTACGACTCCGAGGATGTAATGCGACGCTTCTTCAAGCCCGTAGGCATGAAGGTTGCGATGCCGGCGCTCTATAAAAGGACGAAGGTGCGTGCTGGTCGGTCGGTGGACCGACACGCGCTAGCCGCTTGGACACTCCGAATCGCGATCCGTGCAAAGGGCACGCGACTCGCCGGCCCTTACAAGCCCGGATTCGTTACCGATAGATTTATGCGCGAAGTCGCTCAATTGAGCTGGTCGGCTAAAGGTCCGGTACTCGCTGAAGAATTTCTGTCACGCTATGGTATCGCGCTCATCATCGAACCTCATTTGTCGCACACCCGACTTGATGGAGCGGCAATACTCATCGCCTCTGATAGGCCAGTCATAGGACTCACGATTCGATACGACCGGTTAGACAACTTTTGGTACGCGCTGATCCATGAGTTGGCGCATGTAAAGCTTCATCTGAAGGTCCCAGGCGACGGGTTCTATGACGACTTGGATACGGAAGATGAAGATAGCGCAGAAAAGGAAGCGGATGAGTTGGCACGCGAAGTTCTCGTTCCACATGATATGTGGCAGCAGAGTCCCGCCCGCAATTTGCCTTCGCCGGAAGCAGCAGAGCATCTCGCAGAGCAATTGCGCATTCACCCGGCGATTGTCGCTGGCCGCATGCGATACGAATCTAAGAACTTCCGTATTCTGCCGAATCTCCTAGGCAGTGGGAAAGTCCGAAACCTGTTTGAGGATGTCGTCTGGCCGTAGCCGTTACGTGGAGGATCCGGCATGTTCGATGACACGCATTATGTTCCCGTATTGCGATGGTAAAACGGTGAGCGCGGTGCTCTCACGGATCTTACTGCAAGTGATCGGCAATCGATCACTCCCCTGATCGAGCTTTTGCCCGACCACATGCGTCCGCGGCGCTCTAAACATGGCCCGGCTACCTCAGATGATCTCTGGGTGGCTGTGGAGCAACTAGCCGACACATGCGGGCCTTCGCCGGTCTTGAGCTATAACCGAAAGTTGTGGATGAGCAAGAAAGGCGACGTACCCTTCTGGGGAAGTTTGAGCAGTCAACCCCGAAGACCCCGGTTGACGCCGGGGGAAAGGTACGCCACCCATGTTGAAGCTTATCACTGCGAAGACGGACGCGACGGCGGATGAGGCGACGGCGATCCCTGCGACCCTGGATGAACTGGCGCGGGTCGGGGCGCAACGCATGATCGCGGCGGCGCTGCAGCTGGAGGTCGAGGAGTACCTGACGCACTTCCGCGAGGCGCGCGACGTCACGGGGCACGCGCTCGTCGTGCGCAACGGGACGGCGCGTCCGCGGCCGGTGACCACGGGCGTGGGGCCGCTCACGCTCGCGGCGCCCCGAGTGAACGATCGGCGCGTCGTCGAGGGCGTGCGCCAGAAGTTCACGAGCGCGATCCTGCCCCCGTACGCGCGGCGCTCGCCGTGCGTGGAAAATGTCCTGCCGCTCCTCTACCTGCACGGCCTGTCCTCGGGGGACTTCCGCGAGGCGCTGCCGGCCCTGCTCGGCCCGGACGCCGCCGGGTTGTCGTCCAGCGCGATCCTGCGGCTGACGAAGGCGTGGACGACGGAGTATGAGGCGTTCCGACGGCGCGACCTCGCAGACCGCGACTACGTCTATCTCTGGGCGGATGGGGTGCACTTCACCATCCGCCTGGAGGAGGAACGGCTCTGCACGCTGGTCGTGATCGGCGTGCGCCCGGACGGCACGAAGGAAGTGGTCGCTCTCGAGGACGGCTATCGGGAGAGCGCGGAGAGCTGGCGCACGCTGCTGCGGGATCTCAAGCGCCGCGGGCTGCGAGCGCCGCTGCTTGCAATCGGCGACGGCGCGCTGGGGTTTTGGGCGGCGGTACGCGACGTGTGGCCCGAGACCGCCGAGCAACGGTGCTGGGTGCACCGCATCGCGAACGTGCTCGACAAGCTGCCGCAGACGCTGCAACCGCGGGCCAAGCAGGCGCTGCACGAGATCATGTACGCCGAGACCCGCGCGCGGGCCCAACACGAAATCGGACGCTTCGCGCAGGAGTACGGTGTCAAGTATCCCAAGGCCGTCGCGTCGCTGACCGTCGACCAGGACCGGGTGCTGACCTACTTCGACTACCCGGCCGCGCACTGGAAGCATCTCCGCACGACGAACCCGATTGAATCGACATTCGCGACGGTGCGCTTGCGGGAAGGGGTGACGAAGGGCGCCGGCTCGCGCACCGCGGGGCTCACCATGGCGTTCAAGCTCCTGCACGTGGCCCAAGGCCACTGGCGGAGCCTCGACGCGGCCGAGCTCGTCCCGCTCGTCCGCGCCGGCGTGCGTTTCGAGGATGGAGTGCAGATCGAGCCACAGAAGAAGCGGAAGAAGGCCGTCGCCTGATCTCACTCAATCCACAACTCTTGACGATAGCTCGCGGTCAGCTGGTCCAGCCGAAACCCTCCATAGGGGAGCACCCCTTCCCCGATCGGTTCGACACGAGAGAGCGCGAGGATCTCGCGTTCCGCCCGGCGGTACACCGTGCGAA
>JBKKCN010000721.1:0-19218 GCA_046712525.1 Candidatus Rokuibacteriota bacterium | reverse complement strand
CCCACGGCCACCGTGCAATCAATAGGTACGCGCTGGGCGGTTTCCTCTGGCCACTCGCTGGCCTCGGAGGCCGCGGCGCGCGTGCTGGCGGCGGGGGGCAACGCCATCGACGCCGGGGTGGCCGCCGGCGTCTGCCTCGGCGTCGTCCATCCCGACATGGTGAGCGTGGCAGGTGTGGCGCCCATCCTCGTTCACGTGGCGGCGACCCGGCAGACGTGGCAGGTCTCCGGCGTCGGGCCGTACCCGCGCGCCGCGAGTGCGGAGTACTTCCACTCGCGCCACGGCGGTCAGATTCCGCCGGGACTGCCGCGCACGGTGGTGCCGGCGGCGCCCGACGCGTGGTGCACTGCGCTGGAGCGCTGGGGAACGATGTCGTTCGCCGATGTCGCCTCCGCCGCCATCGATCACGCCGAGCGCGGTGTGCCCGTATCTGACTTCTCCGCCTTCCAGATGACGAGCCATGCCGAGAAGTATCGCCGGTGGCCCACCTCTGCCGCGCTCTACCTGAAGGACGGGCGCGCATTCCGGGCGGGCGAGCTGCTCGTGCAGAAGGAGCTGGCGGAGACGCTGCGGCGAATGGCGCGCGCGGAGGCGGCGGCAGGCGGCACGCGCGCCGCGGGCGTGCGCGCCGCGCGCGACGAGTTCTACCGGGGCGAGACGGCCAAGCGCATCGTCGAGTTTCACCGTACGCACGAGGGGCTCCTGGCGGCGGCGGACCTTGCCGAGTTTAGCGTGGAGGTGGCGCCCGCCCTCGTGGGCGGCTTTGGTGCTTACGACGTCGCGGTGTGTGGATTCTGGTGCCAGGGGCCGGTGTTCCTGCAGCTCCTGAATCTGCTCGACGGCGTCAACCTGCGCGCGCTCGGCCACAACTCGCCCGCGTATCTGCATCGCCTCGTGGAGACGATCAAGCTTGCGTTCGCCGATCGTGAAGCGTACTACGGCGATCCGAACGTCGTGGACGTGCCCGCCGAGCGTCTGCTCTCGCTCGCCTACGCGCGCGCCCGCCAGGCGCTCGTCGGTGAGCGCGCCTGGCCCGGCGCGCCGCCTGCGGGCGACCTCGCTGCGCGTCGCGCGCACGCGATGCCGATCGCAGGCGGCTCCGCCGATTCGCTGGACACGAGCTACGTGGCGGTGGTCGACGAGCAGGGCAATGCGTTTTCCGCGACGCCGAGCGATCCGAACGTCGACTCTCCCGTCGTGGCCGGCGTCGGGTGTGTCGGCTCTCCTCGTGGTTCGCAGGGCTGGCTCAATCCTGGCCACGCAAGCGTGGTGGCGCCCGGCAAACGCCCGCGGCTGACCCCCGCTCCAGCGATGGTGCTCAGCGATGGCCGCGCGCTGATGCCGTTCGGCACTCCCGGCGGTGACGTGCAGCAGCAGGCGATGCTCCAGGTGCTGCTCAACATCACCGTGTTCGGGATGCCGCCGCAGCAAGCCGTCGAAGCGCCGCGCGTCGCCTCACGCAGCTTCCCCGATTCCTTCTGGCCGCATACGATGGCTCCGAACAAAGTGGAGGCCGAGCGCCGGCTGCCCGCCGACACGCGTGCCGCCCTTGCCGCCATGGGTCACGACGTCGCCGAATGGACCGACTGGGAATGGCGCGCCGGCGCCGTCATGGCCGTCAAGGTCGGCCCCGACAACACCCGCTGGACCGCCGCCGACCCACGCCGCGGTTCCCACGCCATCGCCCACTGACGGCAGGGCGCTGAAAAACGCCCATCTCCGTCGTTGGCTCGTTGTTCCCTCCCTGCGACGTGGCAGGGCCATGCGATCTCGCTGGATGGGGACCTCGAAGGGCCCCAAGCCCCCACACGCTCGGCAGCGTCCCGGCAAAGCCGTGACGCTCCTCGATATTGTCATTTTTGAGCGGCCTGCTAGCCCGTGACCGTCGCGGGCGCGAGCGGGCGCGCGCTCAAGGGCTCCTCGCGGATCAGCATTGTGAGTCCGGCGGCCAGGAACGCCATCAGGGCGGCGGACACGAAGGCGCTGGAGTAGCTGCCCGTCCACTCGAAGATCCAGCCCGCGAGCGCGGCGCCGAGGGCCGCGCCCACCTGGTGGGCGAAGAAGATCCAGCCCGTGAGCTCACCCACTGAGTAACGGCCGTAGATGTTCGCGGTGAGCGTGGTGGTGGGCGGCACGGTGGAGATGTAGTTGAGCCCGAAGACGGCCGCCCACACGTGCAGTGAGGGCACGTTCCACACGTACAGCAGGAACACGAGCGACAGCCCGCGCACGAAGTAGTAGGTGGCGAGCGGTCCCCGCCGTCCGAAGCGGTCGCAGATCCACCCCGAGCCGAGGGTGCCGACGATGTTCATGGCCCCCATGACGCCGAGCGCAGTGGACGCCTGCATGGCGCTGAAGTTGTGCTCCAGGGCGTGCGGCATGAAATGCGTGAGCACCATGCCGTTGGACGTGTAGCCGCACACGAAGAACGTCGCCATCAGCAGCCAGAAGGGCAGAGTCTGCGCGGCCTCCGTCACCGAGATGCGGCCCGCCTTCTGCACGGCCGCCACCGCGGCGGCACTCTGCACCGGTCCCGTGGCGCCGTAGGGGCGCTGCCCCTGGTCTTCCGGGTTGTTACGGGTGCGCCACAGGGCGAGCGGCAGCACGGTGACGAGCAGTCCGAGGCCGAGCCAGAGAAAGCTCGTGCGCCAGCCGTAGTACACGGTGAGCACCGTGGCGAGCGGAATGACTATGAGCTGGCCCGCCGACATGCCACCGGCGACCAACCCCATAGCGAATCCGCGCCGCGTGTCGAACCAGCGTGCGATGACCGTGGAGGCGGTGGTGAGGGCGAGGCCGCCCGCGCTGAGCCCCATGAGCACGCCGATGGTCAGGTACACGTGCCAGAGCTGCTGGATGAACGCAGCGCCGATGGAGCCCGCCGCCAGCACGACGATAGAGCAGAGAACGACGCGCCGCGGCCCCCAGCGATCGGCGAGTCGGCCGACGATGGGTCCGACGGCGCCCAGGAGCAGGAGCGAGATGGCGGCCGCGCCGGACAGGGCGCCGCGCCCCCATCCGAACTCCGTCTCCATCGGCTTGATGTAGACGCCGAACACCGAGCGCAGCCCGGAGCTCGCCATCATGCACAGCGTGAGGACCCCGAGGATGATCCAGGCTGGATGAATCCGCCCCTTCCGCTCGCTCACTGGCTGTGAGATGCGAGCGGAGGGGGCGACGGATTCAGGGGCGGCCTACACGACTTCGGCCGCGACCTCCCGCCGGAACACGATGTGGTCGCCGTCGGCATCCACGACGACGGTATCGCCTTCGGCGAATTCACGTTCGAGGAGCTTGAGCGCGAGCGGGTCCTGGACGAGCCGCTGGATGGTCCGCTTCAGCGGCCGTGCCCCGAAGGCGGGGTCGTATCCTTCGCGCGCCAGCAGCGCCTTGGCGGAGTCGGTGACCTCGAGGCCGATGCGCCGGTTCTCGAGCCGGCGGCGCAGGTGGCCGAGCTGGATGTCCACGATGCGCCCGATCTCGTCCCTGCCCAGCGGCATGAAGACGACCACCTCGTCGATGCGGTTGAGGAACTCGGGGCGCAGTGTGTTGCGCAGCTCCTGCATGATGAGCGGGCGCACCTTCTCGGGCCGGTCGTACTCGCGGAAGATGTGGCTGCCGAGATTGGACGTCATGATGACGACCACGTTGCGGAAGTCCACCGTGCGGCCGTGGCCGTCGGTGAGGCGGCCGTCGTCCAGCACCTGGAGCAGCACGTTGAACACGTCCGCGTGCGCCTTTTCGATCTCGTCGAAGAGCACCACCGAGTACGGGCGCCGGCGCACCGCCTCCGTGAGCTGACCGCCCTCGTCGTAACCGACATAGCCGGGAGGGGCGCCCACGAGGCGCGCCACCGTGTGCTTCTCCATGTACTCCGACATGTCGATGCGGATCATCGCTTTCTCGTCGTCGAACATGAACTCCGCGAGCGCGCGCGCCAGCTCCGTCTTGCCCACCCCGGTGGGCCCGAGGAAGAGGAAGGAGCCGATGGGCCGATTGGGATCCGACAGGCCCGCGCGGCCGCGGCGGACGGCGTTGGCGACGGCGTGGATCGCCTCCTCCTGGCCGATGACGCGCGCGGCGAGCCGCTCCTCCATCTTGATGAGCTTCTGGACCTCGCCTTCGAGCAGCCGCGTCACGGGGATGCCCGTCCACTTGGCCACCGTGGAGGCGATGTCCTCTTCGTTCACTTCCTCGCGCAGCATGCGGCCGCGCTGGTGGGTATCCGCGAGCGTCCGCTCCAGCTCCGCCTGTTGCTTCTCGAGGTTCGGCAGCGTGCCGAAGCGCAGCTCGGCGGCTCGATTGAGGTCGCCCTTGCGCTCGGCGTCGGCCATCGCCATGCGGGTGGCCTCGATCTCTTCCTTGATGCGGCCGATGCGCGTGATGCCTTCCTTCTCGGCCGTCCACTGCGCCTTGAGCACGGTGGACTTCTCCTTCAGGTCCGCGAGCTCGGCGTCGATCTTCGCCAGCCGCTCGCGCGAAACGGTATCCGTGTCCCGCGCCAGCGACACGCGCTCGATCTCGAGCTGCATGATGCGGCGGGTGATCTCGTCGATCTCCTGCGGCATGGAGTCGATCTGCATGCGAATGCGCGCGGCCGCCTCGTCCACGAGGTCGATCGCCTTGTCGGGCAGGAAGCGGTCACCGATGTAGCGGTGCGACAGCACGGCGGCCGCCACCAGCGCGGTGTCCTTGATGGTCACCTTGTGATGGACCTCGTACTTGTCCTTGAGGCCGCGCAGGATGGCGATGGTGTCTTCCACGGAGGGCTCGCGCACCATGACGGGCTGGAAGCGGCGCTCCAGCGCGGGGTCCTTCTCGATGTGCTTGCGGTACTCGTCGAGCGTGGTGGCGCCCACGCAGCGCAGCTCGCCCCGCGCGAGGGCGGGCTTGAGCATGTTGGCGGCGTCCACGGCGCCTTCCGCCGCGCCCGCGCCCACGAGCGTGTGTAGCTCGTCGATGAAGCAGATGATCTGCCCCTCGGACTCGGTGATCTCCTTCAGCACCGCCTTCAGACGGTCCTCGAACTCACCGCGGTACTTGGAACCCGCCACCATGCCGCCGATGTCGAGCGCCATCAGCCGCTTGTCCTTGAGACCCTCGGGCACGTCGCCCGCGACGATGCGCTGCGCGAGACCCTCGACGATGGCGGTCTTGCCCACCCCCGGCTCGCCGATGAGCACGGGGTTGTTCTTCGTGCGGCGAGAGAGCACCTGGATCACGCGGCGGATCTCCTCGTCGCGGCCGATGACGGGATCGAGCTTGCCCTTGCGGGCCGCCTCCGTGAGGTCGCGCGCGTATTTCTGCAGCGCCTGGTACTTGTCCTCCGGGTTCTGGTCGGTCACGCGCTGCGTGCCGCGCACGTCGACGAGGCCGCGATAAAGCGCTTCCGGCGTGGCGCCCGCCGTCTTCAGCGCCCGTGCGGCGGCACCGTCGGGTTCCTGGGCGAGGGCGATGAGCAGATGCTCGGTGGACACGTAGTCGTCGCGCAACCGCTCCGCTTCGCCCTGCGCGCGCTCGAGCGCCTTGCGCAGCCGCTCGCCCAGATAGGCGCCGCTGCCGCCGCTCACCTTCGGGATGCGCCCGAGGTCCGCGGTCAGCTGCTGCGCGATCGCCTCCGGCCGCGCCCCGAGCTTGCCGAGAAGCGGGGTCACCACTCCGTCCTTCTGCTCCAGCAGTGCGGCGAGAAGGTGCTCCGGCTCCAGCGCCTGGTGCCCGAGCCGCTCCGCCATCGACTGTGCCGCCTGTACCGCTTCTTGTGCCTTGACCGTGAACTTGTCGAGTCTCATTTCGTGGTTTTCCTTAACCTCTTTCTATCGCTATCCCTGCGCGTATCCGCGGGGTGAATCGTTCCGCAACGCTTTCAGCTTCTCGTACAGCTCTCGCTCCGCCGCCGTGACCTCGGCCGGCATGACGATCTTCACCACCACCAGCTCGTCGCCGCGGCCGCCCGCCTTGAGCTTCGGCATCCCGTAGCCGGGAAGGCGGAAGGTGCGGCCGCTCGACGTGGCGGGCGGAACTTTCATCGACACCTTGCCGCGCAACGTGGGGACCTCCAGCGTCGTGCCCAGCGCCGCCTCAGGAGCCGTGATGGGCAGCGTGATGTGAAGGTCGTCCCCCTTGCGCTCGAACTGCGGATGCGGAGCCACGGTGACGGTCAAATACAGGTCGCCCCGGCCGCCCGTCGCGCCCGCGCCTTCGCCCGCCACGCGCACGCGCTGGCCGGTGCGCACCCCGGCGGGGATCTTCACGTCGACGTCGTGGCGCGCGTTCTGCCAGCCGCCGCCGTGACACGTGGCGCACGGCTTGCCGCCCACGTGGCCGGCGCCGTGGCACGTCGTGCACGGTTCCTGCGTCTCCAGCGTGAAGGTCTTGCGGGTCCCGGCGAACGCTTCGTCGAGCGTGATCTCCACGCCTGCCTGCAGATCCTCGCCGCGCCGGCGCGAGCGGCCCCGGCCGCCCTCGCCCGCGAAGAGGTCTTCGGAACGCACGCCACCGCCGCCGCCGCGCGCCCCGAGGTCGCCGAAAATAGTGCGGAAGAAGTCCGAGAAGTCCCCGCCGTCTCCGCTGTACTCGGTGTGGAAGCCGCCGCCCGGCGCGCCGGTGGGCGCGCCCTGGGCGTAACGCTGCCAATCGGGTCCCAGGGTGTCGTAGCGCTTACGCTTCTCCGGGTCCGACAGAACCTCGTAAGCCTCGGTGGCCTCCCGGAAGCGGTCTCCGGCATCCTTGGTCTTGGCGACGTCAGGGTGGTACTTGCGCGCCAGCTTCCGATACGCGGACCGGATCGTCTTCTCGTCGGCCTTCCGGTCGACGCCGAGAATCTTGTAGTAGTCGCGGAACTCAACGGCCATGCATTAACCCTACAAGGAGTGTAGCAGGCCAATTGAGCGATCGCCACTCATATACTCGAAATAGGCCGCCAGATGGCGGCTCCCCTGGTCCCGATCAGCCCTTGTTGACGGTAAAGGCGACGTAGAGCGACATGGGTCCGCGTTGCAGCAGGACGGTGAGGCGGTCCCCCTCCTTGACGTCCTTGGTCAGCTTCTCGTAGTCGCTGATGGAGCGGACCTTCTGCCGGTTGATCTCGCGGATGATGTCGCCGCGCTGGACGCCGGCCTCGGATGCGGCGCTGTTCTCCTCCACGCGCGCGACGATCACGCCCTCACTCGATTTGAGGTTGAGCTGCCGTGCGACGTCGGGCGTCACCGGACGTACGTCCATGCCGAGCGTGGTGGGGGTGGCTCGCTCGCTGCCTTTTGGCGCCTGCGCCTGGCGGTCGTCGGGCGACTCACCAATCTTGATCTCGATGCTCTTCTCGCCCTGCTCACGCCATACCTTCATCTTCGAGTCCTTGCCGGGAGAGGCGAGGCCGACCGCCCGCTGCAGGTCGGCGGGCACTTCCATCTTCTTGCCGTCGAGCTCGAGCAGGATGTCGCCCGCCTTGAGGCCCGCCCTCGCGGCGGGGCTGTCGGGCATCACGTCGGAGACGAGCACCCCCTTGTGGTCCTTGGCGCCGAAGGAGCGCGCGAGCTCGGGCGTCAGAGGCTGGATCGACACGCCGAGCCAGCCGCGGGTGACGCGGCCCTTGGTGTTGAGCTCGGTGTAGATCTTGCGCGCCATGTTGGACGGGATGGCGAAGCCGATGCCGGAGCCACCGGCGACGATGGCGGTGTTGATGCCGACCACCTCGCCCTGCATGTTGACGAGGGGGCCGCCCGAGTTGCCGGGATTGATGGCCGCATCGGTCTGCAGGAAATCATCGAACGGCCCCTGGCCGATCTGGCGCGCCTTGGCACTGATGATGCCGGCGGTGACGGTGGCCTGCAGTCCAAAGGGCGAGCCCACCGCGATGACCCAGTCGCCGACCTGCATCTTCTCGGAATCGCCGAGGCGGGCGAACTTGAAGGTGCCCTTGCCGTCGTCGAGCTTGAGCACGGCAAGGTCAGTCTTCTTGTCGAGGCCGACCACCTTCGCCTTGTGCTTGGAGCCGTCGAGCGTCACCACCTCGATGTCGGTGGCTTTTTCCACCACGTGAGCGTTGGTGAGCGCGATGCCGGTGGGATCGACGATGACGCCGGAGCCGAGGCTGCGCGAGGGCATGCGCTCGGGCGCGTCGCCGAAGAAGCGCCTGAAGAACTCCTCGCCGAAGAACTCTTCGAAGGGTGTGCGCCCGGGGCCGGGTCCGGATCCAGGCCCGGGCCCGCCGCTGCTCTTGGAGAACGTGTTGATGTTGATGACGGCGGGCTTGATCGCCTCCGCCACGTTGGCGAAGGTGCCCGTGGTGAGCGGCATCTGCACGGGCAGGATGGGCGCCTGCACGAGAGGCGCCGCCGCCGGCTCCAGCGGTCGTGCCCGCTCCACGCGGCCGGTGGCGTAGACACCGAACGCAGTACCGAGCAGGACGGCCATCGTGAGAGCGCCGGCGAAGGTCCTCCGTTTGAGCTGCATCATCGTGCCTCCTCTTTCAAAGCTTCGTCGGTCATTCCATCTCCCGCGAGCAGCCGCTTCAGGCGATCGCCCTCGAGGGTTTCAGTGCGCTTCAGCTCGCCCGCGGCGTGGACGAGCATGGCCTTCTTGCTGGTCAGGACGCCCCGCACCCGGTCGTGGGTGCGGTCGAGAATGGCGCGCACCTCCTCGTCGATGGTGCGCGCGGTAGCCTCGCTGTAATCGCGCTCGCCCCCCATGCCCGTGCCCTTGAGGAAGAGCGGGCTGCGCTCGCCGTAGGTGGCGAGGCCCATGCGCTCGGACATCCCGTACTTCGTGACCATCAGGCGCGCGAGCTCGGTGGCGCGCTCGAGGTCATTATGCGCGCCCGTCGACACTTCGCCGTACACGAGCTCCTCCGCCACCCGTCCGCCGAGCAGCACCGCGATCCGGTCCTCCAGCTCGCTCCGGGTCATGAGGAACCGCTCCTCGGTCGGCAGCTGGTACGTCATGCCGAGCGCGGCTACTCCGCGCGGGATGATGGTCACCTTGTGCACGGGATCGGCGTGCGCCACGGAGGTGGCCACGAAGGCGTGGCCCATCTCGTGGTGGGCCACGATGTCGCGCTCCTTCTCCGACAGCACGCGGCTCCTCTTTTCGAGCCCCGCCACCACGCGGTCGATGGCTTCCTCGAAGTCCGCCATCCCCACCGCGTCCTTCTCTTTGCGTGCGGCCAGCAGGGCCGCCTCGTTCACGATATTGGCGAGGTCGGCCCCCGCGAAGCCCGGCGTGCGCTGGGCGATGACCGCCAGCTCCATGTCGGGGGCGAGCACCACCGTGCGCGCGTGCAGTCGAAGAATTGCCTCGCGCCCGCGCACGTCGGGCTTGTCCACCACCACCTGGCGGTCGAAGCGCCCCGGGCGCATCAGGGCCTGGTCGAGCACCTCCGGACGGTTGGTGGCCGCGATGAGGATGACGCCCTTGGAGGAATCGAAGCCGTCCATTTCCGCCAGGAGCTGGTTGAGCGTCTGCTCACGCTCGTCGTGGCCGCCCACGAAGCCGGAGTTGCCGGCGCGCGACTTGCCGATGGCGTCCAGCTCGTCGATGAAGACGATGCAGGGCGCCTTGTCCTTGGCCTGCTCGAAGAGGTCGCGCACGCGCGAGGCGCCCACGCCCACGAACATCTCCACGAACTCCGAGCCCGACAGCGTGAAGAAGGGCACGTCGGCCTCCCCCGCGATCGCGCGCGCGAGCAGCGTCTTGCCGGTGCCGGGCGGGCCCACCAGCAGCACGCCCTTGGGAATGCGGCCGCCGAGCCGCTGGTACTTCCGGGGATTCTTGAGGAAATCTACGATCTCGACGAGTTCCGCTTTGGCCTCATCGACGCCGGCCACGTCATTGAAGGTCGTCTTGAGCTCTTTGCGGTCGAAGATCTTGTGCTTGCTGCGGCCGAAGGAGAGCGCCTGCGTGGGCCCGCCGCCGACCCGGCGCATGAGGAACATCCAGATGGCGACCATGACCGCGAGGGGAATGACCCAGCCGAAGATGAGATCCTTGAGAAACGTGGTCTCGATCCGCCCCGCGAACTCGACGTTGTGCTTCTCCAGCTCGGCGATGAGCGGCTGCTCGTCCACCATCGGGATGCGCATGACGAGGAAGACACGGCTCTCCTCCTCGGTGCCGAACATCTGGCGCAGGCGGTCGCCGGGAGCGCCGGGAGGGGCGGGGAGCGCGCCGGGCTTGGCGAGGCCGCGGATCTCGCGCTCGGTGAGAGCGACCTTCTCGATCTTGTCCGCGCGCAGGAGCTCGAGGAACTTGGACATCGACAGCTCGACCGTACGGGGGGCGAGCAGCCACGACTGCAGCATCAATAAGACGACCGCTGCCACGAGCACGTAGGCAAGCGAGAATTGGATGCGATTGGACAGGCGCGGCTTCATGGGCGACCTCTGGCCCTTTATGCTAGCACCGGGGTCGGATGTGTCAAACTTGCGACTGCCTTTTCGCTTGACACATTAAGGCGTTCGCCATAAAACTCTGCGCTGAACGGCCATGTGACTTCGGGAACAAGCGCGTGTCTTGTGAGGGAGTACCAACGTTGTCTCGATCGTTGAAGCCTGAGCTCGGACCGCTGCACCGAGTCACTGCCTGCCGGTGGGCGGGGCTCGCACTGGGACTCGCGATGGCCGCGGTCGCGCTCGCCGCGCTCCCCGTGGAGGCGCAGGAGGCGGCCAAAGAGGTCGCGTACCGCCCGTTCCCGGTCCTCGGCTCGCGCCTGGCACTGTGGGCGGTCGCACAACTGCACCTCAACTTCGCCGCCTTCATCCTCGGCGTGCCCATCTTCGCCGTCATCATCGAGATCATCGGCTGGCGCACGCGCGACGCCCGTTACGACTGGCTCTCGCACGAGCTCGTGAAGCTCACCTTCGCGGCGTTCTCCACCACCGCGCTGCTGGGCGCGCTCCTCCTCTTCATTCTCGTCGGCTATTACCCGAAGTTCTGGAACTATATGACATCGATCTTCTTCCCTACCTATTGGATCTATGCCCTGCTCTTCTTTTTGGAGACGTTCACCGTGTACGTCTGGTACTACGGCTGGGACTGGTTGAGCGGCTCGCGCAAGTGGATCCACGTCAGCCTCGGCGTGCTCTCCAACCTTTTCGGGACCGCCATCCTGCTCGTGGCCAACTCGTGGGTGACCTTCATGATCTCGCCCGCGGGCGTCGACGAGGCGGGCGCGCTCAAGGGCACTGTCTGGTCGGCCATCAACAACTTCACGTGGATGCCCATCAACATTCACCGGCTCATCGCCAACATCGTGTTCGGCGGTACCATTTGTGCCGCGTACGCCGCCTTCCGATTCCTGGGCGCCAAGACCGACGAGGAGCGCGCGCGCTACGACTGGATGGGCTACATCGGCAATTTCATCGCGCTCGCGACGTTCATCGTGCTTCCGTTTGCAGGCTATTACCTGGGCCGCGAGATCTACGCGTACAACCAGACGATGGGCATCACGATGATGGGCGGCTTCATGTCGTGGCTGTGGATCATCCAGGCCATCCTCATCGGCGTGCTCTTCATCGGATCGAACTATTACCTGTGGCTCGGCATGGAGCGTATCCCCGGCTCCGAGCGGTACCGGCGCTACGTGCCCATCCTGATCTCCATCCTCGCCTTCGGCTTCATGGTGTGGGCGACGCCGCGCTCGATGGTGATCACCCTCGACGAGGCGCGCGCGATGGGCGGCACGCACCATCCCGTGCTCGGCTTCCTCGGCGTCATGTCCGCCAAGAACACCGCCGTCAACATGATGATCCTCACCACCTTCCTCTCCTTCGTCCTCTACCGCCGCGCCAACCGCATCTCCGTCAAGGGCTGGGCGAAGACGGGGATGGCCATCCAGTGGGCCGCCCTCGCCATCGCCGCCGTCATCGTGGTCTTCTACGGCGTGTACGGCTATTTCGTGGAGTCGCTCGTGCGCATCGGCTTCTCCGTCTACCAGGTGGTGGCGGTGCTGGCCGCCATCGTGCTCGTGATGGCCATCGACATTCCGATGTTCAAGGGTGCGCGCTCCACGGGCGCCATCCGCTGGGGCACCATCGCGCCGCGCTCGCAGTACGTGCTCATCATGCTCGCGGTGACGTTCACGTGGCTGATGGGGCTCATGGGCTTCGCGCGCTCCGGCATCCGGCAGCACTGGCATGTCTACGGCATCATGCGCGACACGTCCGTGGACGCGGTGACGCCCGCCATCGGCTACGCCGCCAACGTGATCACCGTGGTCACCATCGTCTTCTTCGCGCTCGTGATGTTCATCTTCTGGCTGGGCGGCCTTGCGGAGAAGGGCAAGTCCGAGGCGCATGGCCACGGTCATGCGGCGCCTGTGTTCGCAGGCGGAAGCGACGACCCCAAATAGCATGCGCATTCCGGTCGGCCTCAAGGTCACCGTCTTTTCCGTCGCCATCATGGGCGCGTACAGCTACTACGCGAACTCCATCCCCCAGATCGAATCGAAGCCGCCCCAGGAGCTGTCGCTCGAAGGCGGCAACGTCACGCCCGCGCAGCTCGTGAAGGCGGGCGAGGAGATCTACAAGACGAAGGGCACCTGCGAGATCTGCCACAAGATCGGCGAGAAGGGCACGCGCGCGCCCGACCTCGCGGGCGTGGGGGGTCGTGCCGCGAAGATGAAGCCGGGCATGAGCGCGAAAGCCTATCTCATCGAGTCGCTCATCAACCCGAACGCGGTCATCGTGGAGGGCTACCCGCCCATCATGCCCGCCGTCGACAAGCCGCCCATCGGGCTCAACCGCTCGGAGCTGTGGGCGCTCACCGCCTTTCTGGAGTCGCTGGGGGGCACCGTCGACGTCACGCTCAACGACATCCCGGCCACCGCGGGTGCCACCGCGGGCGGCGGCGGCGCTGCGCCGGCGCTGAAGATCCCCGGTGATCCCAAAGCCGGCGAGCAGGTGTTCGTGGGCAAGGGCACGTGCATCGCGTGTCACAAGGCCGGCAAGGTGGGAGCGTCGCCCGTCGGCCCCGACCTCTCGCAGATCGCCAAGATCCAGACGCCGGACTACATCATGGCGAAGGTGCTCGACCCCGAGGGCTTGGGCACGGTGGCGAACTATCCCAAGGGCGTGATGCCCAAGGATTTCGGCACGCGGTTGACGGCCAAGGAGTTCATGGACCTCACGGCCTTCCTGGTCACGCTGAAATGAGGCGCGCGTGAGCATCCTGCGCTCGCGCTTCACCCAGGTGGTCATTGTGCTTGTGCTGTCGTTCGTCGTGCTGAAATACGGCATCAGCCCGCCCGCGCCATGGAGCGTCATCACGCTCTACATGGGCATCATCCTCTTCTCCCTGCTCATCTACGTGTCGTCCGATTCCGATTCGTGGCGCGAATTCGTCCGGCCCATGTGGGAGACGCTCGTGCGCCCCGAGCGGCGTCTCCTGCGCACCGTGCTTCTCGTGGCGCTCCCGATCCTGCTCGGGTACTACGCCTACACGCAGGCGGCGGCCAAGCCCCAGGCGCCGCCCGAGCTGCGCGCCGTGCACCCGGCGCCGCCGGCCTCGATCCAGTTCCGCGGCAAGGAGATCGCGATCGCCGGCTTCGACAATCCACTGCGCAAGGATGCCGGCGCGTTCAAGAAGCACGTGGCGGTGGGCGGCGAGATCTACATCCGCAACTGCATGTACTGCCACGGCGACAACCTGGACGGCAAAGGCCACTTCGCCGCCGGCTTCAACCCGCCCCCCGCGAACTTCCAGGACCCGGGCACCATTGCCATGCTTCAGGAGGCATACCTGTTTTGGCGGATCGCCAAGGGGGGGCCGGGCTTGCCGAAGGAGTCGACGCCGTGGAATTCGGTGATGCCGGCGTGGGAGGACAGGCTGACGGAGGAGCAGACGTGGCAGGTGATCATGTATCTCTACGATGCGACGGGCCAGCAGCCTCGTAGATGGGAGACGGCTCACTAGTATGTGGCGCGCGACGAGAAGCGCCCATCTGCGTCGTTGCCTCCTCGCTCCTCCCTGCGACGTGGCAGGGCCACGCCTCAGTCGTCGCTCGTCGGCGCCTAGCATCTGGACGCTTCTCGTCGCGCTATGCCCACGGTGGGTGGTGCCCGTGGCCATGTGCGTTTGCTTTGCGGCCTCGCTTGCGCTCGCCGCGCCCCACGCCGCGTATGGTCAGCAGGGGGATGCGAATGCCGGCAAGGCGGTGTACGAGCTGAAGTGCCTTCTGTGTCATGGGGAGAAGGGGGATGGCGAGGGGGCGGCGGCGGAGCTGGTGCTGCCGAAGCCGAGGGACTTCACGTCGGGTTTGTACAAGATCCGGACGACGGTCAACAGGACGCCGACGGACCGGGATATCTTTCGGATCGTGACGGAGGGGATGCCCGGGACCTCCATGCCGGGGTGGGCGGTTCTTCCTGAGAAGGACCGGTGGAATGTGGTCGCCTATATCAAGACATTTGCGGGAGACAAGCTGAAGGAGGCTCCGAAGAAGCTGGAGCTACCGAAGGATGTGGCGTCCTCCGCCGACTCCCTCAAGCGAGGCAAGGAGATGTACGAGGCGATCGAGTGCCACAAGTGTCACGGCACCGAGGGACGCGCGGACGGGCCTTCGCGCGAAGAGCTGAAGGATGAGTGGGGCCACCCCGTGGCGCCGGCGAATCTCGCCCAGCGCTGGACCTTCCGGGGCGGCGCGAGCCGCACGGACATCGCCACCCGCATCGCCAACGGCGTGCTCGGCACGCCGATGCCCGCCTTCCTGGACGCCGTCGAGAAGCCCGACGACATCTGGCACCTGACCAACTACATCCAGTCGCTCGGTCCCGAAAAGGCGCAGCTGGCCACGCTCGTCACCGTGACGTCGGTGACGGAGGCGATCCCCGACGATCCCAACGCGGAGCTCTGGAAGAAGGTCCCCGTCAACCACATCCCCCTCATGGGGCAGGTGATCATCGACCCGCGCAACTTCAATCCCGTCATCGACCTCGTGTCGGTGCGCGCCGTCTACAACGACAAGGAGATCGCCTTCCACCTCACGTGGGACGATCCCCGAGAGTCCAAAGGTGACGGCAAGCAGACGTTCTCCGACGCCATTTCGCTGCAATTTCCCCCTGTGCAGCCCACGTCCACGGAGCGTCCGTACTTCCTGATGGGCGACTCGTCGGACGCCGTGTACCTCCTGCGCTGGGAGCAGGGCAAGGGCGTGATGGAAGCGTCCGCGAACGGTCCCACGAAGATCGCGGCCCTCGAGGGCGGGGAAGCGACGGGCAAGGCGGTCTTCGAGAACGGCCGCTACCGCCTCGTGATGAAGCGTCCCCTCCTCTCCAAGGACGACAAGCGGATCGGTTTTCAGCCCACGGTATTCACGCCCATCGCCTTCCAGGCGTGGGACGGCGGCGCGGGGGAGACCGGTTCCAAGATGTCGCTGACGTCGTGGTACTATCTGCGACTGGAGGCGCCGCAGTCGAACCGTCGGTTCGTCATTCCTCCCGTCGTAGCTCTCCTTACGCTCGCGGCGATGGTGTTGCTGGTCCGGGTCGCCGTACGCGCCGATGCTCGGTCACCGCGATGACGCAACGACAACGAAGCCTCGTGTTCGATAGGTGCGCAGACATGAACCTCAGGAGGATCGATAGCCATGCGTAGAACGACACTCGGAGCATTCGCCGCCGTCGCGCTCGTCGCGGGCGCGGCCGCGTTCGTGAGCCTGCCCGGTTTCGCCACCGCCCAGGGCGGCGGCACCATCGAGGCGGAAGTGAAGTACAACGGCGCCCCCGTGGTGGAGACCATCAAGGTCAACAAGGACACCGAGGCGTGCGGCAAGGAAGCCAAGCTCGAGAAGGTGGTGGTGGGCTCCAACAAGGGCCTCGCCTACTCCGTGGTGTCCGTGGCGGGCGCCAAGGGCGCGGCCACCGCGAAGAAAGCGACCCTCGACCAGAAGGGCTGCAAGTTCGTGCCCCACGTGGTGGCGATGACGCCGGGCGAGATCGAGATCCTCAACTCCGACGGCATCCTCCACAACCTGCACACTTACTCCACGGCGAACCCCGCCATCAACAAGGCGCAGCCGAAGTTCAAGAAGACGATGACGGAGAAGTTCGAGAAGCCAGAGATCATCAAGGTCACCTGCGACGTGCACAGCTGGATGCTGGGCTGGATCGCGGTGATGCCGCACCCGTACTTCGGGGTGACGGGTGACAACGGCACCACGAAGATCGAGAACGTGCCGCCCGGCAAGCACACGGTCGAGGTGTGGCACGAGACGCTCGGCAAGCAGACGAAGGACGTCGAGGTCAAGGCGGGGCAGACTGCCAAGGTCAGCTTCGAGATGAAGGGCAAGTAGAGCCAGCCGTCTTCAAGGGGGCGTAAGAACAGCATGCTCGACTGGTGGCTGCCTGAAAACGTATCGACGTATGGCCGTGACATCGACTGGCTGTTCGAGATCATCTACTGGATCACGGGCGTCACCTTCATCCTGGTGACGGTGACCATGATCGCCTTCCTCGTGATGTACCGCGACCGGCCCGGGCGCCGGGCGCGGTACACGCACGGGAACACGGCGCTGGAGATCCTGTGGACGGTGGTGCCGTCGCTCATCCTGGTGGTCCTTACGTTCCTGAGCGCGCCCGCGTGGTCGCGGATCAAGATGAACGTGCCCCCCAGCGATTTTGCCATCGAGGTCACCGCCAAGCAGTTCAACTGGCAGGTGGTCTACCCGGGCGGGGACGGCAAGTTCGGCACCGGTGACGACAAGTCGTTCCTGGACGAGATCCACGTCCCCGTCAACAAGGTCGTGCACGTCAACCTCAAGTCGGTGGACGTCATCCACAGCTTCTTCGTGCCCCAGTTCCGCATGAAGCAGGACGCGGTGCCGGGGCGCTCCATCATGCAGTGGTTCGAGGCCACCAAGCCGGGCAAGTACGAGCTGCCGTGCGCGGAGCTGTGCGGCTTCGGCCACTCCGGCATGAAGGGCTGGATCTACGTGCACAGCGCCGAGGACTACAAGAAGTGGGCGGCGGAAAATCTGATCGCGAGTGCGGCTCCCGCCCCCGCGGAGACGAAAGACGTGACGGCCGCAGCCAAGACGGAGGGGAAAGCGAAGAAATGAGCGCCACCAGCGTCACCGCGCACGGGCACACGGCTCACGATCACCACGAGATGAGCTTCCTGCAGACGTACGTCTTCTCCACCGATCACAAGATGATCGGGCGTCAGTTCCTCTTTCTCGGCCTCTTCATGATGATCCTGGGCGGTCTTCTCGCCCTCATGGTGCGCTGGCAGCTCGCGTGGCCGGAGACGCCCGTGCCCGGCATGAGCCGCTTGCTGCCGGAGACGGGGGGCATCCTGGAGCCCTCCACGTTCAACATGGCGTTCACCATGCACGCCACCATCATGATCTTCTTCGTGATCATGCCCATCCTCGCGGGCGGCTTCGGCAACTTCCTCATCCCGCTCATGATCGGCGCCCGCGACATGGCCTTCCCGCTCCTGAACATGCTCTCCTTCTGGTTCGCGGCGGTGGCGGGTGTCATCATGCTCGCGGGCTTCTTCGTGGAGGGCGGGCACGCCGCCGCGGGGTGGACGTCCTACGCGCCCCTGTCGTCGGTCCCCGCCTACACGGGCGTGAACTGGGGCCAGAACCTCTGGTGCATCAGCCTCTTCATCCTCGGTGTCTCGTCGATGATGGGCTCCATCAACTACATCACCACCGTCATCAACATGCGCGCGCCCGGCATGACGCTCTTCCGGATGCCGCTCGTGATCTGGTCGCTCTTTATCACCGCCATCCTGCTCCTGCTCGCGCTGCCCGTGCTCACCTCCGCGGTGGCCATGCTGCTCTTCGACCGCACGCTGGGCACGAGCTGGTTCCTGCCCTCGGGCGGCGGCGAGCCGCTGCTGTGGCAGCACCTCTTCTGGTACTTCGGGCACCCGGAGGTCTACATCCTCATCCTGCCCGCCATGGGCATCGCCTCCGAGATCCTGCCCGTCTTCTCGCGCAAGCCGGTGTTCGGCTACCACGCCATGGCCTTCTCGATGATCGCCATCGCCTTCCTGTCCTGGATCGTCTACGGCCACCACATGTTCGTGAGCGGCATGAACCCCGCCCTCGGCATGTCGTTCATGATCACGACCATGATCATCGCGGTGCCCTCGGCCATCAAGACGTTCAACTGGCTCGGGACGCTGTGGGGCGGCCGCATCCAGTTCACGGTGCCCATGCTCAACGCGCTCGCCTTCGTGTCGATGTTCGTCATCGGCGGGCTGTCGGGCATCTTCATGGCCTCCATACCGGTGGACATCTTCATCCAGGACACGTACTTCATCGTGGCCCACATCCACTACGTGGTCTTCGGCGGCTCCATCTTCGGGGCCTTCGCCGCCATCTACTACTGGTTCCCGAAGATGTTCGGGCGGATGAACAACGTCGCGCTCGGCCACCTGCACTTCTGGCCCACCTTCTTCTTCTTCAACCTCACCTTCTTCCCCATGCACATCATCGGCGTGGGCGGCCACATGCGGCGCATCTACAACCCCCTGCAGTACGAGTTCATCCAGCACCTGCAGTGGTGGAACGTGCTCATCACCATCGGCGCCATCGGCCTCGGCATCGCGCAGATCCCGTTCGTCATCAACTTCTTCTGGTCGATGTTCGCGGGCCCCAAGGCGCCCCTGAACCCGTGGAACGCCACCACGCTCGAGTGGACCGCCGCCTCCCCGCCGCCGCACCTGAACTGGGGGCCGACCCTGCCCACGGTGTACCGCGGTCCCTACGAGTACAGCGACCCCGACGCCAAGGACGACTTTTCGCCGCAGTCGGCGCCGCCGCTGACGCCGGCCCGCTCGAGCCGGCACTGATCGGTCGTCGATGGCGCATCGTCTGGCGCTCGTCACGGTGGCGGCAACGTTCGTGCTCATCCTCTTCGGCGGGCTCGTGACGAATACCGGCGCCGCGCTTGCGGTGCCGGACTGGCCGACCACCTTCGGCCACAACATGTTCCTCTTCCCGTGGTCAGGGATGATCGGCGGGGTGTTCTACGAGCACAGCCACCGGCTCCTCGGCGCCGTGGTCGGCCTCCTCACGCTCGCGCTGGCGGCTGCGCTGTGGCCGCGCGGTGGCCGGCTGCGCGCGCTCGGCCTCGTGGCGGTGGCAGCGGTGATCGCGCAGGGCGTTCTCGGCGGCCTGCGCGTGGTGCTGCTGCACGATCAGCTGGCCATCGTGCACGGCTGTCTCGCCCAGGCCTTCTGGGCGCTGCTGGTCGCGCTTGCCGTGCTCACGTGGCC
>JBKKCN010000720.1:0-13235 GCA_046712525.1 Candidatus Rokuibacteriota bacterium | reverse complement strand
TGCGCGAGTTCGGCGCCACGCTGTTCTTTCGCGTGTCGGTGGGACGGATCGTCACCGCCGTCGCCCTCGCCCTCACCGCCCTCGCCCTCTACCGCGACCCGCGCCATCGCCGCTGGAGCACGCTCGCGCTGCTCCTGGCGACGGTGCTGTCGGTGCTCGCCTCCTGGACGAGCCACGCGGCCGCGCGGCCCGGCAGCCGCGTGCTGCTGCTGGCGGCGGACACCGTCCACCAGTCGGCGGCCTTCGTGTGGATCGGCGGCCTCGCGCACCTGCTGGTGGCGGTGCTGCGCGAGCGCGGCGCGGGCTGGTCGCCCGCGCTGCTGGCGCGCTTCTCCGCCCTCGCGCTGGTCTCGGTGGGCACGCTGGTTGCCGCCGGCGTCGGCCTCAGCGCGGGTTACGTCGACGGCGTGCTCGCCTTCGTCGGCACCGCCTACGGCGTGATGGTGCTCACCAAGGTCGTGCTGCTGTCGCTCCTGCTCCTGCTCGGCACGCTGAACTTCCGCATCGTGCGGCGGCTCGATCCCGCGCGGCCGGTGGCCCCGCCGCGGCTACGCCGCTTCGTGGAGGTCGAGCTCGGGCTGGGCCTCACCGTGCTCTTCGCCGCCGCCTCCCTGACGTCGCTGCCGCCCGCGATCGACGTCGTCGCCGATCGCGCCACGCCGGCGGAGGTCGCGACGCGCTTCACGCCGCGGCTGCCGTCGCTCACGTCGCCGGCGCACTCGGAGCTGCCGTTCGACGACCCCCGCGCGGAGCGTACCGACGCCGACCGCGCGTGGTCGGAGTACAACCACCACGTGGCCGGGCTCTTCGTGCTCGCCATGGGAGGCCTCGCGCTCCTGCACGCCACCGGGCGCGTGCGCTGGGCGGCCTGCTGGCCCCTGCTCTTCGCGGCGCTCGCGGCCTTCCTGCTCGTGCGCGACGATCCGGGCGCGTGGCCGCTGGGCTCGCAGGGTTTCTGGGAGGGCTTCCGGTCGCCCTCGGTGCTGCAGCACCGCGTCTTCGTGCTGATCATCCTGGTCTTCGCGTTCTTCGAGACGCTCGTGCGCACGCAACGGGTGCGCGCGCCGGCGGCGGCGCTGATCTTTCCGCTGCTATGCGCGGTGGGCGGCGGCCTGCTGCTGACGCACTCGCACGCCTCGCTCAACCTCAAGTCGGAGTTCCTCATCGAGGTCACGCACGCGCCGCTCGGCGTATTCGGGCTCCTCGTGGGCTGGGGCCGCTGGCTCGAGCTGCGCCTGGGCGACGGCGAGCGATGGCCCGGCCGCGTGTGGGCCGCCAGCCTCGCCATGGTCGGCGTGCTCCTGATCTTCTATCGCGAGAGCTGACCGACTGCGCCTAGTGCGCGCCCGGCCCCGGTCGCACCCAGCCGCCGTGGACCGGGTGATGTGAGCACACGAATTCCAGGAAGGCCGGGCGACCCTTGACGTTCTCCGCGAAGGCGCGCTCGAAGGCCGGGATGATCTCCGCCGGCGACGTCACGTCCTCACCGTAGAAGCCCACCGCTTTGGCCATGTTCGCCATGCACGCGGAGCCGTGATCGGAGACCTTCCAGGTGTAGGGATCGTGGCCGGGACCCCAGAAGCCCTCGCCGTAGCCGGAGTAGCCGCCGTTGTTGATGTGGACGGTGGTGATGCCGATGCCGTAGCGCGCCACCGCCTCGAAGTTGCCCATCATGTAGCACACGCCCGCGTCACCCGTGACGTTGACGCACTGCCGGTCGGGATACGCGAGCTTGGCGGCGATGGCGCCCGCCAGGCTGAAGCCCAGCGTCGACACGTTGCCCCAGCCCAGGTAGCCGCGCGGGATGTGAGCCTCGTACACCGTGCTCGTCTGATCGCGGGTGTTGCCGGAATCCGCCGTGATGAACGAGCTGCGCGGGTCCAGCACCTTCATGAGGTCGCCGAAGACGCGGTACGGGTTGATGGGCGTTTCGTTCGACTCCATGAGAGGACGAAACTTCGCGAGGAACTCCTGCTTGCCGGCGCGAATCTCATCCACGAGCCGGGCGTTCTTCCGCGGCGCGCCCGTCCGCTTCGCCGTCTCGTCGATGAGCGCCTGCAGCGTGAGCTTGGCGTCGCCGATCACCGCGTGACGGGTCTCGTAGCTGCGGTTGATGTCGAGGGTGTCGATCGTGCACTGGATGATCGTCTTCTGCCCGGGGTCGGGCACGGCGTGGCTGAAGCGATTGGGAAAGAGGCTGGAGCCGATCGAGAAGAGCACGTCCGCCTTGCGCAGGAAGTGCTCGGCGAGGGAGCCGCGCACGCCCACCGAGAGCGGGTGGTTCTCGGGGAAGGCGCTCTTGGCCTTCAGCGTGGTGAGCACGGGCACCTGCGCGAGCTCGGCGAAGCGCAGTAGCTCGGCGGTGGCGTCGGCGTAGAGAACGCCTTCGCCCACGAACAGCAGCGGATCCTTCGCGGCCAGCAGCGCCTTGACGGCCGCCGTCACGTCGTCGGGATCGGGGCCCGATCGCCACCGCTTCACGGGCGTGTAGGGATGCAGCTCCTCCTCGTACTCACCGAGGTCGCGCGGAATGATGAGCAGGACCGGACCCGGCCGTCCCGAGCGAAGCTGAGTGAACGCGCGGCGCGCGTAGTCCGGCACCAGCTCGGCGCGATCCACCTTGCCCACCCACTTCGTGACCGACTTGAAGGCCTCCGCCATGTCGTAGTGCGTGTGCCGGCTCGCCCCCTGCCCCACGCCTTCTGCGACGACGAGCAGAGGCGACGAGTCTTCCCACGCCTGCGCCACCGCGCCGTAAGCCATCTGGATTCCCGCCGCGTTCAGGTTGGCCATCACGGTACACACACCAATCTGCTTGCCGCTGGTCACCCGTGAGAACCCGTCCGCCACCGCCACCGCGAAGCGCTCCTCGCCCATCATGAGGATGGGCACGCCTTCTTCGCCGAGCGCATTGTTGACGTGATTGGTCGGGTAGCAGCTCACCCAGGGGATGCCCTCCGTCTTCAGGATGCGCGCGAACCCGTTCGCCGCTTTCACTTTCATGTCGTTCCCCTCAGCCGGCCAGCGCCCGGCGCAATTGATCCTCGTAGTGATTTGCAAGCGCGTGCAGCGGCGCCCTGCCGTCCCCCGCGTAGGCAGGCCCGTGCATGAGCGCGAGCACGCGCGGCGACAGCTCGCCGAGGCGCCGGATGGAAGGCCCGGTCTCCGGCGTGAGCGGCACGAACGGAAAGCGCTTCTCGGTGGCGAGGGCGGGGCCGACGATGTCGCCCGTCGTGGAGGCGGGTCCATCGCCGAAGTGCGTGAAGAGGTCGCTGCAGAAGAGCGTGCCCGTCGTCTCCTCGTGAAGAAGACCGGCGTCGAGCCCGTGCGGGACGTGCGGAGTATCGAGATGCACCACGCTCTTGCCACCGAGGTCCAGGCGCTCGCCGTCAGCGAGAATGCGCGGCGGCCGATCGGCCATCTCGTTGAGCCACGTGAGGCAGCCCATGCGGCCATGCGCCGCCGTCGCATGCGGGGCGGCCGCGAGCCAGTCGTTCAACGATCCGCACTCGTCGGACTCGACGTGGCTGAACGTGATCCACCGCAGCCGGCCGAGATCCATGACGCGCGCCACCGCCGCCGACACCGACGCGAAGAGCGAACGCTGGCCGCAATGAAAAAGCAGCGGCTCCTCCGCATCGATCAGGAACTGGTTGAAGCTGAAGCCCGACGAGCCCGACGCCACGTACGTCGACAGCCGATACACCCGCTCGGCGATCTCATCGACCCGCGTCTCCACCCCTCACCTCCGGCGGACGCCATGATACGCCAGCATGGATCGAAGAGCGTCCAGGCGAGCGCGCCCGGCGAGATTTTCGCTTGCTCCGTCCACCCGCAATGTCGCATGTCGGCACTGCTCGACAGATGAAGGCTCAGTGGGCCGCGGTAACCGGCGTTGGCGCGAACGTGACCGAACCGGAAACAATCACGTCTCCTCCCGGAATCGCCGTTTCTCGTGGCTCGCAGGTGGCTCCGAAAACGGGGTGTAGATTCGCCTCAGAAAAGGGGGCCGCGCGATGGACATCCATTCGCCAAACGTCTTCGCTACTCCGGAACGTATCGCGGAGCTGGACCGGCTCGGCGACGAGATCGCCGACCTGTCCGCGCACCTCAACGCGGCCACCGCGCGCCTGCTGGAGCTCATACGCGAGTTCGACGCTCGTGAGGGCTGGGCCAACGGCTTCCGCACCTGCGCCGCGTGGCTGACCTGGCGCGTGGGGCTCGACCGTGGCGCAGCCAGGGAGAAGGTCCGCGTGGCGCGCGCGCTGGGAAGGCTGCCGCGCCTGGCCGGCGCGCTTGCCTGCGGCGAACTCTCGTACTCGAAGGTCCGGGCACTGACTCGCGTGGCCACGCCGGAGACTGAAGCTCGGCTGCTGGCAGTGGGGCGGGCTGGCACGACGGAGCACGTCGAACGCATCGTGCGAGGCTGGCGGCGCATGGACCGGAAGGCCGAGAACCAAGAGGCCACGCGGTGCACCATCAGATGCGCGTCGAGGACGGCCCCACGATTGGCCAGCAGCAGGCGGATGCATTGGCGTTGCTCGCGGAGACGGCGCTGCACCACGGTCTCGATCCCGGCGCTCCAGGGGAGCGCTATCAGGTAGTGGTCCACGTCGACGCCGCGGCGCTGGCGGATCCGGATCAGCCGGGCCAGTCCGTCCTCGAGGACGGCGCGCACGTTCCAGCTGAAACGTCTCGGCGTCTGGCGTGCGACGCAAGCCGGGTGGTGATGCGGCACGACCCCGACGGGCGCGTGGTGGAGATCGGCGCCCGCACCCGGACGATTCCACCGGCGTTAAGGCGAGCACTCCAGCACCGCGATCACGGCTGCCGATTCCCGGGGTGCGGGCTGCCGTTCGGCCAAGGGCATCACCTCCGCCATTGGGCGCAAGGCGGACCGACGGCGCTGTCGAATCTCGCCATGCTCTGTCGGCGGCATCATCGCGCGGTCCACGAGGAAGGCTTTCACGTAGATCGCCAGCAAGACGGCGCGCTGCAGTTCAGGTGGCCGGATGGCCGGGTGATACCGGATGTTCCGCTGCCATCCGCGGTGCCCGCCGATCCTGTGCAGGTTCTCCGAGCGGGGCATGTCGCGCACGGATTGCATCTCCATGCACGGACCGCCTGCCCGAACTGGATGGGCGAACGCCTGGATGTGGGCTGGGTGATCGATGTTCTGCATCCGCTGGCCGTCGAGCGGCCGCCGATCTCCCCGTAGGTCTGCGTCTAGAAGGGGGCGGCGGTCTCCAGCTGGCGAACAACCGCGCGGGCGTGCTGCAGGAACTCGGCGCGCTCGGCGGCGGGGATGGGCTCGCCGGGGATGAACTTCTCGCTGAGGGGGTTCACGAAGTGGCCGTTCTTCGCCACGCGGTAGTCGAGGTGGGGCCCGGTGCTCAGGCCCGTGGAGCCGACGTAGCCGATCACCTGCCGCTGGCTGACACGCGCGCCGGGGCGCACGCCGGCGCCGAGACGCGAGAGGTGGTTGTACATCGTCTCGTAGCCCGAGCGGTGGCGGAGGGTGACCGAAATGCCGTTGCCTCCATTCCACCCCGCCTTCGCCACGGTGGCGTCGGCGACGGCGCGCACGGGCGTGCCCACGGGCGCGCCGTAGTCGATGGCCAGGTGCGGGCGCGTGCCGCCCAGGATCGGATGCGGGCGCGCGTACGTGAAACCCGACGTGATGCGCGTGAACTCGAGTGGTGACTTCAGGAAACTCTTCTTCAGCGAGCGCCCGTCGGCGTCGTAATACATGTGGCGCGAGTTGCGCTCGAAGCCGACGCCCGTGAGCACGCGGCCGTCGCTGACGTACTGCGCGACGAGCAACCGCCCGTAGTCGACGAACTGGTCTCCCGCGTAGCGCTTCTCCACGAGCAGGCGGAAGCGGTCGCCCGCGCGGGTGTCGGCGGTGAAGTCGAAGTCCGAGGAGAAGATCTCCACCATCTCCAGCACGAGCTGCGGGGATTCGTTGACGTGGTCCACCGCCTCGAAGAGCGAGCGCGTCACCTCGCCGCGCACGGCTTCCACGCGCACGTCGGGACGCGTCTCGGAGCGCTTCACCTTCCAGCCGTCGTCGGTGGCGATGGCGGCGAAGCCGATCCACGGGCTCGGCTCGTAGTGCAGCGCCACGGGCTCGCCCGTCAGGCTCCGGGTGATCTCGAGGCCGTGGCGCGGCTTCATGCGGCGCAGGTCGGCGCCGCTCTCGACGAGGGCGGCCGCGATGTCGTGCGACATGCGCCGATCGAGGCCTTCCCGCGTGAGCGCGCTCACGAGCGTGTCGCCGCGGCGCAGCACCACCGGCCGCACCGTGTTGGCCGCCGGAGGTGGAGTGGCCGGCATCGCCTGGACAGCCTGTACAGCCGGCACAGGCTCTGGAGCGATGACGACAGCCGTAGTGTCGGGGGGCAGCAGATGCCGACGCGTAAAGCTCGTCGCGGAGAGCGAAACGGCCGTCACAGAGAGCACGAGGAGCATCACGGCTCGAAGCAGCATTGCGCCTATTCTAGGTGACTGGCCAGTGCGGCAAAGTCATTTATCGAGAGCGTTTCGGCCCTCCGGGAGGGGTCCACCCCCGCCCTCGTGGCCGCCGCCCGCGCCGCCACCAGTGACACGCCCAGCCCCGCCGCCAGCGCGTTGCCCAGCATCTTGCGGCGCTGGCCGAAGGCGGCCCGCACCACCGCGTGGAAGCGGGGCTCGTCGGCCACCGGCACCCGCGGCCCCGCGAGCACGCGCAGGTGGAGCACGGCGGAGTCGACCTTGGGGGGCGGCTTGAAGGCCTCGGGTGGCACGCGGATGGACAGCCGCGGCTCCGTGTAGAGCTGCGTGAGCACGCTGAGGCTGCCGTAGACCTTCGAGCCCGGCGGTGCCGCCACGCGCTCGGCCACCTCGCGCTGCAGCATGAGCACCATCTCGTCGATGGCCGTACGCGCGCTCACGAGCGCCATGAGGATCGGCTTGCCCACGCTGTACGGCAGGTTGCCGACGACGAGCACCCGGCCCCCCGGCGGCCGCGACAGGGTGCCGTAGTCCCACTCGCGCGCGTCCGCCTCCAGCACCTCCACGGACGGAAAGCGGCGGCGCAGGCCGTCGATCAGCTCGCGATCGACCTCGAGGGCGATGACGCGCCCGGCACGCCGGGCAAGCTCACCGGTGAGGGCGCCCTGCCCGGGACCGATCTCGACGACGAGGTCGGCGGCGGTGGGCGCCACGAGGTCGACGACGGCACGCGCGATGGCCGTGTCGCGCAGGAAGTGCTGGCCGAGGGCGTGGCGCTTACCTCCCGGCATGCGCGCGGTGCCCGGCGAGCAGCGCCGCGTACACGCGGCGCACCTGCGCCTCGGTGGACGCGCGATCGCCGAGATTGTCGATGACGTGGTGGGCCAGCCTGGCCTTTTCGGCCACGGGCATCTGGCTCGCGACGCGGCGGCGCGCGGTGACCTCGTCGATCCCGTCGCGCGCCATCAACCGCTGAAGCTGAGTCGCCTCGTCGGTGGCCACCACCACGAGGCGCTCCATGTTCTTGTAGTTGCCGGACTCGATCATGACGGGGGCGTCGAAGAAGACGATGCCGTCGAAGCCTTCCTCCATGAGCGCCTGCAGGCGTGCGAGGAAGCGGGCGCGGATGGCGGGATGGGTGATGGCCTCCAGGCGCTTGCGCCGCTCCGCGTCGGCGAAGATGACCGCGGCCACCTTCTTGCGGTCGAGCGTCCCGTCGGGCATCAGGACCTCGCCGAACTCCCGCACGATCTCCGCGAGGGCGGGCTCACCCGGCGCCACCACTTCGCGCGCGAGCACGTCGGCGTCGATGATGACGGCGCCGAGGCGGCGAAACATCTCCGACACCGTGCTCTTGCCGGTGGCGATGCCGCCCGTGAGGCCGGCGAGGAGGAACCGCGTGTCGCTCAGAGCGTCCTCGTCACACCTGGGCCCAGTCGGTCCCCGCCTTCACGTCCACGACGATGGGCACCGACAACGGCAGCGCGCCCTCCATGATGTCGCACGCGAGCGCCTTCAGCGCCTCCACCTCTTCCGGCGGCGCCTCGAAGAGGAGCTCGTCGTGCACCTGCAGGAGCATGCGCGCGCGCAGGCCGCGCGCGCGCAGCGCCTCCTGCATGCGCACCATGGCGATCTTGATCATGTCGCTCGCCGTCCCCTGCACGGGCGCGTTCATCGCCATGCGCTCGGCCGCGTTGCGGGCAATCGGATTCCCCGAACGCAGATCCGGTAAGTAGCGGCGGCGCCCCAGCAGCGTCGACACCCAGCCGTGCTCGCGTCCGTCCGCCAGCGTGCGGTCGATAAAGGCGCGCACGAGGGGATGGGCGGCGAAGTAAGCGCTGATGTACTTCTGCGCCTCCTTCTGGTCGATCCGGGTCGCCTGCGACAGCCCGAAGGCGGAGACACCATAGAGGATGGCGTAGTTGGCGGACTTCGCGATGGTGCGCTGCAGCGAGGTGACCTCCGCGTGGGGGATCTTGAACACCTCGGACGCGGTGCGCGTGTGGATGTCCTCTCCCTGCTTGAAGGACTCGATGATGGCCGGCTCCCCCGACATGTGGGCAAGGATGCGTAGTTCGATTTGCGAATAGTCAGCGGCCACGAACAGCCAGCCCTCCGCGGGGATGAACGCGGCGCGAATGCGCCGTCCCAGCTCGGTGCGGATGGGAATGTTCATGAGGTTCGGATCCTGCGAGCTGAGCCGTCCCGTCGCCGCCACCAGCTGATTGAAGGTGGTGTGGATGCGGCCCGTCACCGGATTGATGAGCGCGGGCAGCGTGTCGGCGTACGTGCCCTTCAGCTTGGCGAGGCTCCGGTGCTCGAGCACTTTCGCGGGCAGCGGGTGGCCAAGCCCCAGCTCGGTGAGAACGTCCGCATCCGTGGAATAGCCCGTCTTGGTCTTGCGCAGCGCGGGCAGGCCGAGCTTCTCGAAGAGGACGTGCGCGAGCTGCTTGGGAGAGGCGATGGTGAAGGGCTCGCCCGCGAGCGCGAAGATCTCGCGCGTGAGGTTGTCGAGGTCGCGCTCGAGCTCCTTGGCAAACGCCTCCAGCCGTCCCGGATCGACGCGAATGCCGTGCCGCTCCATGAGCGCGAGCACGGGGATGAGCGGCCGCTCGATGTCGTGGTAAATCGACCCCAGCCCGCGGCTCTCCAGCTCGGCGGCGGCGTACTTCCAGTAGCGATGCAGCCAGCGCGCGCGCTGAGCGAGGGCCGGCGCCGCGTCGTCCCCGCTGCCGGGCGCGGGCAGCGAGGGCGGGCACTCCGCGAAGGCCTCCATGCAGACCTCCTCGAGCTTGTACGTGGCGCGCGCGGGATTCAGCAGGTAGGCGGCGACGGCGGTGTCCTGCGCGGCGGGCATGGGCAGGCCGCGCTCGAGCATCGCCTCCAGCAGCGGCTTGGCGTCGTGGACCACCAACTCGCGTTGCCCGAGGGCAGGCGCCACCGCCTCCGGCAGCACGGAGGCGGCGCCGGCGGCGGGATGGAAGAGGGCGAGACCGCTCAACCGCGGCGCAGGCGGATGCGGGTCGCCGGCCCAGTCCACCGCCAGCGGCGCTCCCGCAGGAACGTTGGCGAGATATTCGAGGAGCGCCTCGGGCGAGGTGAGCGCGGTGACGGGCTCGTCACTCAGCGTGCTCGCGGGCGGCGGCAGCTCCTTGAGCAGCCGCGTGAACTCCATCTCCATCCAGAGCGCGCGCAGCTTGGTCCAGTCGGGCTGCACGAGGCGAAACGTCTCGAGGTCGAGCGTGAGAGGCACGCTGCGGCTCACGGTGGCCAGCTCACGCGAGAGCAGCGCCTGCTTGCGGCTGACCGCCAGCGTCTCGCGCAGCTTGCCGGGAATGAGCGTCAAGTTCTCGTAGATGCGCTCCACGCTGCCGAACTGGCCCACGAGCTTGACGGCCGTCTTCTCGCCGACGCCCTTGACACCCGGGATGTTGTCGATGGAATCGCCCATGAGGGCGAGCACGTCGGCGATCTGCGCCGGCTCCACGCCCCACCGCTCGCGCACCTTCGCCTCGTCGTACATCACCCGCTCCCCCGTGCGCCCGAGCACCGAGAGCACGCGCACGCGCGGTCCCACGAGCTGCAGCAGGTCCTTATCCCCGGTGACGAGGGTGATCTCGAGGTCGTCGAGCTTGAGCGCCTGCTCGACGAGAGTGGCGAGCACGTCGTCCGCCTCGAACCCCGGAACCTCGAGCACGGGGGCTTTCATCGCCTCGAAGAGCCGCCGCACGTACGGCATCTGCCGCGACAGGTCGTCCGGCATCGACTCCCGCGTGGCCTTGTACTCCGTGAAGAGCGTGTCGCGAAAGGTGGGGCCGGGCGGGTCGAGGGCGATGCCCAGGTAATCGGGCTTCTCCTCGCGCAGCAGCTTCCACAGCATCGTGGACAGAATCAGCACGGCATGGCTGGGCACGCCCTTCGACGTGGAGAGATACCCCATCGCGTGGTAGGCGCGGAAGATGTGCGAGTGCCCGTCGACGACGTAGAGCTTTTTCACGCGGGCATCCAGGGGAACCCATCGCTGTGCACGGCCGGGCTCCACCCCCTCGCGCGGTCCGCGCCCACCGCCTGGACGCTCATCCGGAGCGCTACCTCGGCCCAGGGCGCGCCGCCGCCGGCACCACGGCCCCACGCCGTGCGCGGCGGTAGGTGGATGAGGCCGTCAGCCGCGGCTCCGACGGAGACGCAGCGATTGGCAGCCACGCACAACGCGGTGAGTGCGCAGACCAGCGCCGAGCGCTTCTCGTGGACATCCGATCGCGAGCTGCCGGCAAACTCCCAATCGCCCGTGATCGTTCGGCCGGGCGCGACGTCGGCCAGCATGCGCCCCAGCGCCGTCCGTACAGAGGAACGTGCGTAGAGCACATCGGTCCAGCGACGCCGTACCTCCTCGGAGCGTGGAAATCCATCGTCGTCGTGCAGCACGGCGAGGAAACCGTTCGGGAACGCCTCCACGAACGCGTCGGCGGGCACGCCCGCGACGCGCGCGACGAGCTTCGCCATCGCCGTCGCCGCGCAATGAAGATCCCAGCCGAACCCGAAGTGCGATGCTCCCGGCTTGCCGCGGCGCTGAAAGATCCCACGCGACAGCAGAGACTCCGAGCATCGGTAGGCGGGCACGCATACGAGATCCGGCCGAATCGGCCCGTCGATGGCGACGACGTTCACGCGGTCCACCTTTTCCAACAACGGTCGCAGCGCCGCCGTCCGCACCTCGTCGGCCGTGCCCGTGACGGCCGTCTGCCACGTGAGCAGGTCTTCGTCCCATGTCAAAAGGCACAGCCCCGTCGTCCGGCCGGTACCGCTGAAGCCGACGTCGATCCCGAGCACGGCCCCACGCTCGGGAATCATCCGAACACCTCGCTGTACGCCGCGCGCACCGCCGTCGTGCGCTCGCGGTAGGCGGCGAGGAAGGCGTCGCGCGAAAGGAAGCCGAGGGCGGTGCCCACGCGCGCGGGCATCGGGCCCGCGAGCTCGAGGGTATCGGTGGGCCGCGCCCCGAGCAGCCGCAGCGCCGTCGACACGCGGCGCAGAAACCGATAGTGGCCGGCGAGGGCGGCCGCGGTCGCGCCCCGCAGCGCGCCCACGCGTGCGAGAGCGGCGAGGGCGGCGGTGGTGGAGGCGCGGCGGGGGTCGGGATGGGTGGCGCCGTGTACGAGCTGCAGCGCCTGCGCGAGGAACTCGACGTCGACGAGTCCCCCGCGACCCAGCTTGACGTGATAGCGGCCGCGCGTCTCCTTGCCCAGCTCCACCTCCATGCGTCTGCGAACCTCCCCGATCTCCTTCAGCGAGGCCTCCGGCAGCGGAGCGCCGTACACCACGTCGCGCAGGACCGCGCGCACCCGGCGCCCGAGCGCGCGGTCGCCCAGCACGAGGCGGGCGCGCGTGAGGCTCTGGCGCTCCCACAGGTCGCCGTGCTCCACATAGTACCGTCGCAGCGCGTCCACGGAAGCGGCGAAGCCACTGCCCTTGCTGCCGGGCCGCAAGCGAAGGTCCACCGCGAAGGCGACGCCGGCCGCGGTGATGTCGCCGAGATCGCTCGCGAGACGCTCCACGGCGCCGCTGTAGAAGGTGTGGGCATCCACGCGCTCGGCGCCATCCGTCTCCGCCTCGTCGTCGCCGAACACCACGAAGAGGTCGAGGTCCGAGCCCGTGGTGAGCTCACGGCCGCCGAGCTTGCCGAGGCCGACCATCACCGCCGGCACGAAGCGGCCCTGTCGGTCGCGCGGCACTCCGTAACGATCCGCCTGGGACGTGACGGCCATGAGCCATCCGGCGTCGAGCGTGGCCTCCGCGAGCGCCGTCATCTCGAGTGCGTAGCGCTCGATGGACGTCACACCGAGCAGGTAGCGCCAGACGACCGTCAGCTCCTCCGCCTGCTTGAGGCGGCGCAGGCGGTCGCGGCGCGCCGCCGGCGCCACGCCGGTTACGAACACGGGCGCAAGCGCGGCACGAAAGCGGGAGCGCGTGCGCCGGCCCGCGAGAGCGCCGGGATCGGCGAGCGAGGCGAGCAGCTCGGGCTGCGCGATGAGCAGCTGCGTGAGGAGATCGCCGCCCGCGCACAGCCGCACCACACCGAGGAGCAGCTCGTGGTTGCCGGCCAGCATCTCGATGTAGCCGGCGCGCGGCCCCGCCGCCGCGAGGAAACGCTCGAACTGGTTGAGCGCCTCGTCGGGATCCGGGCTCTTCCAGAGCGCGTCGAGGAGCATGGGCAGCAGCCGTTCCAGCGCCGACCTCAGAGATCCCGCGTACGGCACCAGGGGTCGCCCTTCGACGATCAATCTCAAATTCTGGCGCGCGCGCTCGGCATCGGTGAAGCCCGTGGCCGACAGCGAGATGAGGCTGGGCAGCCGCAGGCGGGCGGCGGGCGCCGTCGTGCGCTGCTCGCTGAAGAAGTCCTTGAAGGCGCGATGCACGTCCGTGGTCACGCGCGGGTGGAGCGCGCGTAACTCGGCGGCCGCGCGCGCGGGCCTGGCGGCGATGCCCACGCGGCGCGCCAGGCGCCCCAGCTCCAGCGGCGCCTTGGGCAGGGTGTGCGTCTGGAACTCGTGCAGGATCTGCAGGCGATGCTCGACTGTTCGAAGGTGGATCAGCGCGTGGGAGAGACGGCGGCCGCGGTCGGGGGGGAGGTAGCCGCGCTCCGTGAGCCGGAAGAGCGCCTTCAGCGAGTTGCGCTCACGCAGCCACGAGTCGTCGCCGCCATAGAGCAGCTGCAGCGCCTGCACGAGGAACTCGATCTCCCG